>JBJTPA010000099.1:0-10238 GCA_046074885.1 Planctomycetaceae bacterium | reverse complement strand
GGGCGACGGTGGCGATCAGCAGGGCGAGCAGGAACGCGAGTCGCATCGTCATGATGGTGGACCTCAGAACTCGAAGTCGATCCGGGTGCCGTAAGCGTCGGTCATGCTGTTGCCCCCCTGCCGCTGGTCCTCGAGGAACGCCCGGATGTAGTTGAACTTCCAGCGGGTATACGAGTTGAGATACCAGTTGAGCCCGACGGTGAAGTCGGTGAGGTTGTTGCCTTGGATGTTCTGGTCGTTGAGCACGATGTTCGAGAATCGGGCCGCGATCTCCCAGGCCCCGAGCCCGTACTGCACCCGCCCCGACTTCGTCCGTACGTGGAAGAAGTCCTCGAAGGGCGTCATCCTGGTGTGGATGCCCTGCTTGCGGTCGTAGGGGCGATGCTCGCCGGTGAGGAAGTAGCTCACCTGCGCCATGTAGCCGTTGAAGAACAGGTCGGGACCATCGATCTGATTGACGACCGCGAAGGCGTACTCCGACTGGAGCGACAGCGGGCCGAGAATCAGCGCGAACTCCGGATCGAAGAGCTGGAAGTTGTAGGCCGGAATGTTGTTGGTATCGACGAAGATCGGCGCGAAGAACGGATTCTGGTTGCTCGTCGGCCAGGGGCCCTTCACCGACGCAGGCTGGTTGTGGCGGATTTCAGGCGTGTTGCGGAACCGCACCTGGTTCTGCGACGTGGCCCGGTAGCTGTAGCCGAGCCCGAGATGCATGTAGAAGCGACCATCGCTCTCCTCGTCCCACCAGGGCAGGGAGGTTCCGCGCATCGTCAGGGCCTGGCCGCTGTCGAACGAGTCGTTGCCGACGTTGTCGCTGTTCGTGCGAAACGTGCCGATCGCCCAGGTGGCCCGCTCGTTTTCCGTGTTGCCGTACGTCATGACCCCCATGTTGCGGGCTGGCGCGAAGGTGTCGACGAGCGATCGCTCCATGAACGTGTTGTTGCGGTTTTGCGTGACCCGCTCGAGCGAGAACGGCTCGAAGTAGTGGCCCGCACGCACGTTCTGGAGCCAGGGCAGATGCTTCCACTCGACGTAGTTGTCGAGGTAGCTGGGATTGTTGGCGAGGGCGAAGTCGACACCGAGCGAGTACTCGAAGACCTCGAACGCGGTGCCCCGGGCGCCGATGCGGAGGCGGCGGAACTGGGCGCCGTCCTGGAGGTCGCCGACGCTGGCGCGGCTCACAGCGTCCTGGCCGAAATAGACCTGGTCGGCCTGCACCTGGCCGTTCAGGTTGAACGACGGCTTCTTGGCGTCGTCCTTTTTTTTCTTGTCGCCCGCCTCGACGAGCTTGCCGAGGTTTTTTTCGACGGCGGCGAGACGGTCGACGAGGGTCGTCTTGCCCTTGCCGGACGACGCGTCGGACGGGGCCGCGCGCGAGCCCTCGGCGCCGGCCGACTCGCGTCCGGCGGCACGGAGTTCGTCGATCTGCTGCTGAAGTTTCGCGATCTCGGCCGCGACGCCGGACGGCAACTCGGCGGGCACGGGCAGTTCGACGAGGGCCGCGTCCGCCTCGATGCCGTCGCTGTCCGTGCGGGGCGCCGCGATCGGCTTGGCATCAGCCGGTTCCGCGGGCGGTCGAGTTTGGGCCCATGACAACGAGGGCGCGTGGCAGGCGACCACGAGACAGGCCGCCGCGAGCAGCCTGGACCGGAATGATGGGAAGGTGCGCACGCGCGGGTCCGGTGATGGCTGGGCCTCCGGCGCTTCCGGTCGGACTGCCGCCTGATCGAGGTGACGGCCTCCTGTCGTTCAGGTCGGCCCGCGAAACATTCCTCATGATCGGCACATCCGTCACAACCCTTGAATCCTGCGCGGTCAATGCAGGCCCCCCATTCCCCCGCGTGAAGCGGGCGGCTCCGCGTCTGGCCGGAATGAGCGGCCTCGCCACGTGGCGATGATCTGCAGGGGGAGATACGGGTCATCCCGGTTCCGGGCCGGCTCGACCGCGCACATCGCGGGTCGGCCCCGTTCAGCGATCGCGACGCGTTTCCGCTTCCTGCGGCTGTGCGTCGGCACGGATGGAGGCGACCAGATCGACGATCTCCTGCTCGCCGAGCGGCAGGAGGAGCGCGTCAGGCATGAGTGACACCGTCGAGTTCTCGCGCGATTCGATGTCACCGACGGAAATGGTCTGCCGATCCTGCGGCGTCTGCACCGTGACCGTGGCCTCGTTTTCCCCGACGACGATGCCGCCGATGCCCCGGCCACCGACGAGCACGGACCTGGTCACGAGGAAGTTCTTGGTCACCACGGCGCTCGGATCGACGATGTTCGAGAGCAGGTAGTCGAGGTTCCGACGATCGCCGCCGGTGAGGTCGGGGCCGATCGCTCCCCCGGCCCCGAACAGGCGATGGCACGTGCCGCAGTGCCGGGCGAAGACCGCCCGGCCGGCTGATCGACGGGATGAAACGACCTGTAGGCCGCGGCGACCGCCGGCCCGAGGCGCGCCCGTCGCGAGGTCGAGGGGCAGGTCGTCGGTGAGCAGCCTCACGCCCCACGCGCGGACATGCTCGTCGGCGTCGTCGAGCACGCGGGCGTTCGCGGCCCGAGGCCGGGCGCCGACGCGCCGCAGCGGCCGTAGAGCGACCGCCCCGGCGTCGCACGCTCCGTCCGCCCCGGGCCGCGGGGGCCAAAACGACCCCCGCGGCCGCGGAGTCAGATCGCGCCCGCGGCGGTCTCGCCGGTGCGGATGCGGACGACCTCGGCGAGGTTCGTCACGAAGATCTTGCCGTCGCCGACCTGCCCGGTGCGGGCCGTCGTCATGATCGTGTTGATCACGGCCTGGGCCTCGTCGTCGCCGACCACCACCTCGACCTTCACCTTGGGCAGGAAGTCCACCGAGTACTCGGCGCCCCGGTAGGTCTCCGTGTGGCCCTTCTGCCGGCCGAAGCCGCGGACCTCCGTCACCGTCATGCCCTTGACGCCCAGCGCGTTGAGCGCGTCCTTGACCTCCTCCAGCTTGAAGTGGCGGATGATGGCCTCGATCTTTTTCATGGCTCGTCTCCCGGTGGTGTGCGGCCGCTGCGGCCCGATGGTTCCCGGGCGGCGGTCACGGCGACCGGCCCCGGCAACGGTCATGAACTGCACGCGGCGTGCCGAAGCCCCGTGTCGCGCAATCCCACGAAAAACCGCACGCTGCCCGCCCGTGGCGTCGCGCTGCCGCGGCGCCGGCGGGCAGCCGTGTCGCGCCGCCGTGACAGCCCGCTACGGCAGCGCGCGGATGCGGAGGTTGCGGAACTCGGCCGACCAGGTCTGGCTCGACTTCTCGAAGACCGGCAACCGCACCCGCGGCCAGGAGTTGATCCACGCCCGGCACGGACACGTGCCGCGGCTCGGGGTCGCCGAGTGCGTCGAGAACCGGGGACGCTTTCTCCCCGCCATCGCCGTGGCCTGGATCGGTGACGCGCTCGACCGCACCGTCCGCGGCCTCGTCGCCCGCGGGACCGCGACGTCGTGCTCGACGCCGGCGCGGAGGCGGTCCGCGTGGGGATCGACCTCGAGGAGCCGGTGCGGAAGGCCACGATCACCGTCACGATCCGCCCCCGCGAGTGACGCGCCACGCCGCGGATCCGGTTGAACGTGCCGCGACCCGCGGATATCGTGCTTCCATCGGTCGCAACTTCAGAGGAGCCCCCGCATGGCAGCCGCCTCCCGTCGCCGGTCCCGGCGCTCGTTCCTGAAGTCGGCGGGCACCGCGGCCGCAGGCCTCGCCGCCGCGCCGTACGTGATCACGTCCAAGGCGCTCGGCGACGCCGCCACGCCGCCGGCGAGCGACCGGATCGTGATGGGCGGGATCGGCATCGGCAACATGGGCTCGGGCGACCAGGGCGGCTTCCTCGGCCGGGCCGACGTGCAATACGTGGCCGTCTGCGACGTGCGCAAGAAGTGGCGTGACGAGGGCAAGGCGCGGGCCGACGGCCGGTACGGCAACAAGGACTGCGCCGCGTACGTGGACTTCCGCGAGCTGCTCGCCCGCGACGACATCGACGCGGTCCACATCGCCACGCCCGACCACTGGCACTCGATCATGACGATCGCCGCCTGCCGGGCCGGCAAGGACGTCTACCTGCAGAAGCCCGAAACACTCACGCTCCGCGAGGGCCCGCTCATGGTCGCCGCGGCCCGCCGCTACGGCCGCGTCGTCTCCGGCGGCAGCCAGCGGGTGCTCGGCGACTACCGCGGCATCGTGGACCCGATCTGGGGGGGCGAGATCGGCGCGGTGAAGTCGATCGACATCTCGGTCGGCGGGCCGTCGATGACCTGCTTCCTGCCGGCGGCGCCGACGCCGCCCGACATCGACTGGGACCTGTGGCTCGGCCCCGCGCCCTGGGAGCCCTACAACCCCGGCCGCTGCGACGGCAACTTCGGCACCGGAGGCAACAGCTGGCGGAGCTACGTGGACTATTCAGGCGGCAGCCTCACCGACTGGGGCGCCCACCACTTCGGCGGCGCGATCTTCGCGGCCGACCTCCGCGAACTGCAGCCCGAGAACGTCACCTGGCACCCGCCGGCGGCCGACGGCAAGTCAGCGGGGTGGGTGTCGGTCACCTATCCCAACGGCGTCGAGATCCACCACAGCCGGCCCGGCCACCTCCGGCCGCAACCGTCGATCGCCCACCAGGATGCGATCCTGATCGTCGGCGACGGCCAGGCCCGCGAGCCGAAGCCGGTGCCGCTGTACCGCAACGGCGAGGGGAGCATCTACGGCGATTTCATCGAGTGCGTGAAGACCCGCGAGCGGCCCTTCCGCGACATCGAACTGGCCGTCAACACGATGACGACACCCCACATGATCGCGATCGGCTACCGGCTCGAGCGGTCGCTCCACTGGGACCGGGCCGCGCAGAAGTTCACCGGCGACGACGAGGCGAACCGCCTGCTCGACCGCGCCCGCCGCGAGCCCTGGCAGGTCTGATCTTCCCCCTCCGTCACGAGGAGCCCTCCATGGCCTTCGACACCGCCACACTCGACGCGCCGTTCGCGGCACTGGCCGCCTACGACTGGGGGGCCGACGCGGGCCCGTTCGCGACGATCGACAAGGCCGTGACCGCGGCCCATGCCGACGCGACCCTCCGCGCCGACCTCGAGAAGCGGCTCGGCGCGATCCTCGGCGGCGGCACGAGCCGCGCCGCGAAGGAATATGCCTGCCGCAAGCTGATGATGATCGGCACGGCCGCGAGCGTGCCGGCGCTGGCCGCACTTCTCGGCGACAAGGACAACTCGCACATGGCCCGCTTCGCGCTCGAGCGGATCGGAGGCCCCGAGGCCGGCGAAGTCCTCCGCAAGGCACTCGACGACCTCGCCGGCGACCTCAAGCGCGGCATGATTTCGTCGCTCGCAGGTCGCCGCGACACGGCCTGCGTGCCGGCGCTCGCGAAGCTGCTCGGGGCCGACGCGACGCTGGCGGCCGCCGCTGCCGAGGCGCTGGGCACGATCGGCACGCCCGAGGCGCTCGCCGCGCTCGCGGTGGCCGATCCCACGGCCCCGGGCGGCCTGGGCCGCGCCGTCGTCGATGCCCGGCTGGCCTGCGCCGAGCGGTTGCTCGCTGCGGGCAGGCGGGCCGAGGCGCAGGCGGCCTACGAGTCGCTCGCCGCCGCCGCCCGCGGCAAGCCGGCGGCGAAGCACGTGGAGTTGGCCGCCACGCGCGGCATCCTCGCCTGCGTCGACACGACCACGGCGGCGAAGTGAGCCAGCCATGGCCCCATCGTCCGAACACGTGATCCTTCCGTCCCCGGAGTCCCGCTCCATGCCCGCGTCGAGTCGCGTCGCCCGTGCCGCCGGTTCCTGCGTTGCGGGCGTGGTCCTGCTCGTGGCCCTGCTCCCGGCGGTCGCCGCCCGTGCCGCCGACCCGGTGGCGATGGTGGTGGATCTCGTGACCCGCGACGACGCCGAGTTTCGGGCGATCGGCCTCGAGCGAGTCCGCATCGGCGTGAAGGGCGAGGCGGCGACCCGGGCGATCGCGGCGCTCCTGGAGAAGCTGCCCGCGGCACGACAGACGGAACTCGTCCGGGCGCTCGCCGACCGGGGCGATCCGGCGGCCCTGCCGGCGTTCGTGGCGCTGCTCGATCGCGCGGAGGAGCCCGCCGCCCGGGCGGCGGCCATCGCGGCCGTCGGGATGCTCGGCTCCGCGGAGGCGGTCCCGGTCCTCCTGAAGTCGCTCGCGGCCGGCGGCCCGGAACAGGCCGCGGCCCGCCGCGCGCTCACCGCCATCCGCGGCGACGCCGCGGTGGGGCAGATCGTCGCGGCCGCCAAGTCGGGCGATCCGAAGCTCCGCCCGGTCCTCATCGACGTCATCACCGACCGCCGCGTGCGGTCGGCCCTGCCGGACCTCGCGGCCCTCGCCACCGACGGCGACGCGGCCGTCCGGCAGGCCGCGCTCAAGGCGCTCGGCGGCATGGGGGGCGCGGCGCAGGTGCCCGCCATGATCGCCGGGCTGCTCGCCGCGACACCGGGCGGCGAGCGACAGGCGGCGGAGCGGGCCGTCGTCGCCGTGTGCACGAGGAACCCCGGCCACGAGGAGGCCGCGAAGGCTTTCCTCGACGCGTTCAAGGCCGCGACCGAGGCTGACCAGGAGTCGCTGCTGCCCGCGCTCGGCGCGATCGGCGGAGGCGGAGCGCTCGCGATCATCGACGGGATGGTCGCCGACGCGGAGGCAGGCAGGCGGCAGTTCGGCCTCAAGGCGCTCGCCCGCTGGCCCGACGCCACGGTCGCCCCGCGGCTGATCGACCTGGTCGGCAAGGCCCGCGACCAGGCGGAGCGTGATCTCGTTCTCGGCGCGCTCATCCGCATCGCACCGCTCCCGGACAACAAGCTCGACGACGCGAAGAAGCTCGACCTCGTGAAGCGGACGATGGAGTTGTGTGCGACCGACGCCGAGCGGGCCCGGCTCCTCGAGCGGGCCGGCGCCATCCGCACGTTCGAGACCTTCCAGTTCGTCGCGCCCTTCCTCGACCAGCCCGCCCTCGCGGCCCCGGCCTGCAAGAGCGTCGTCGAACTCGCCCACCACCAGAACCTCCGCGACGCCCACAAGTCCGAGTTCCTGGCGGCGCTCGACAAGGTGATCGCCACGACGCAGGACTCCGAACTCGTCGAGCGGGCCACCCGCTACAAAGAAGGCAAGACCTGGGAACGGAAGCGGTAGGAGGCGATCTTCGCGGGACTCATCGGGGCGCACCGTTCGGGGCCGCCCATGCCCCGTCGCCGGACGTTCGCTGCGGCCTTCCAGGCCTTCGCTCTCTCGGAGGCGTCTGCGCTGCGCCATCCATGGCTCAGCTGGCCACCTACGCCGGCCCTCAGGGCGATGGGCGGCCCCTCACCGCCTCAAATCTGGCATGGCAACGAAGGCCGGCCCAGCAGGAGTAACTCAAACCTGATTGCTTCCTGATCGTGGATCGAGCGAGGGGTTGCCCGTGCCATCGAGCCGGCCTGTGCTGGCCAGCGCAGGCAGGATGCCGGCGCGCAGACGGCACGGAGTGAGCGGAGGCCCGGAGGGCCGCCGTGAACGTCCGGACGAGATGGCACGGGCAACGCCGACTCACGCTCGACGTTCATTTTCACAATCGCGGGCGCGAAAATTCTCACTTCCCACCGCCGCCACGCGTTGCGCGAAACGGTTGCCAATGCATGCTCAGCCGGAGTATCGTTCCGGCCTCGGTCAGGATGTTCATCATGCCGCGCGCGTCTGCCCGCCTGACGGTCGTCGTCGCGATCCTGGTCACCGGCTGCTCGCGCGTTCCCGAGGCGACCTGGACGCTCCGCGCCGACGCCGAGAAGCTCGACCTGCCCGCGAAGCACGCGCGGCAGATCGCCGACTCTCTCGAGTATTTCCACGGCACGCCCGCCACGCCGCGGATGTTCCTCCCGGCCGAGGACGGGGCGGAGCCTGACAAGACGCCGGCGGCGGACGCCGTGCAGGCCACGCCGATCTCGATCGCCCGCGTGGACAAGCCGGGCTACGACCGGATGCGACTCCAATACGGCCACGCGGTCTACACGAAGCAGTGCGCGGCCTGCCACGGCACGACCGGCGACGGCAAGGGGCCGGCGGGGGCGCACCTCAATCCGCCGCCACGCGACTACCGCAACGGCGTGTTCAAGTTCACGTCCACGCCGCGGGGCTCGAAGCCGCGCCGCGAGGACCTGCGGCGAATCCTGAAGTACGGCGCCAAGGGCACGTCGATGCCCGCCTTCCGCTTCCTCTCGGAGGAGGACGCCGAGGCCATCATCGACTACGTGCAGGTGCTCTCGGCGCGCGGCGAGCTCGAGATCGACCTGATCCGCGAGGCCACCGACGAGCTCGACGAGGGGGATGACTTCGACCCGGCGGCCGTCGCCGGCTACGTGACGAAGATCGCCGACTCATGGGACCGCGCGGAATCGGAACTCGTGCGGCCGCTCACCGTCAATCCGCCGCGGACGCCGGAGACGATCCATGCGGGCGCCGTGGCGTTCGGGGAGCTTTATTGCGTCAAGTGTCACGGCCCCGACGCGCGGGGCAGCAAGTCGGCCGACGTGGGCCAAGACATCTGGGGCCGCACGGCCTACCCGGCCAACCTCGCGATGGGCATGCTCCACGGCGGGCGGCGGCCGATCGACATCTACCGGCGGATCTACTCCGGGATCAACGGCACGCCCATGCCGGCGTCGAAGGACCCGAATACGGCGATCGGCGAGACGCCCGAGCAGCGATCCGACCGGATCTGGCACCTCGTCCACTTCGTCACGGACATCATCGAGAGGAACGAGGTGCCCGAGGACGCCCGCGAGGCGATCGAGGAGGTGCTCCGAAAGCAGGCCGCTCCCCCGCCCCCGGCGGCCGAGGAGCCCGCGAAGGCCGCCGACGCGACCGGCGGCGGCACGCCGCTCGCGGCCGCCGCCCCCGTGGGGGCCGTGCCATGAGCCATGACTCCGTCGCCGCCAAGCGGGCCCGGCTCGCCGAGCTCCAGGCCGAGGCCGAACGGCTCGCGTCCGAGGTCGATGCCGAGGAGTTCGGCGCCGCCGTCGGCGAGTGGGCGAGGCGGGGCTACTACCTCACCTACTACGCGACCGCCGGCTTCTTCCTCGGCATGGTCGCGGCCCTCGTGAGCCTGGTGTTCAATGTCGTCGGGGCGACGTGGGCGGGGAAGAACCCGCTGCAGCTCATCAAGGTCTACCTCACGTTCGGGCTCGGGGCGAAGGCGCTCGACCCGGCGCTCGACTCGGGCGTCGCGCTGGCGATGGGCTGCGTGCTCTACATCGCCACGGGCATGCTGCTCGGCGTCATCTTTCACGTCATCCTCACCCGCTACGCGTCGCGGGCGGGCCTGCTCGGCCGGCTCGTGTGGGCGACGGGCATCGCCGTCGCCGTCTGGCTCGTCAACTTCTACGGCCTCATCTCCTGGATCCAGCCGCTGCTCTTCGGTGGCGACTGGATCACGAGCACGGACCCCGTCTACCTGCCGTGGTGGGTCGCCCTGGCCACCCACGTGGTCTTCGGCTGGACGATGGCGCTCATCTATCCCTGGGGCCTGTTCCAGCCCTACCGCCTGCAGACGGAGCAGCCATGACCGCCGCATCCGACCACCACGGCAGGCATCCCGCCTCATCCGCCCGCGACGTCCCGAGCCACCGGGACCTCGTGGACGAGCGGATCGTGATCGCCTACTACGCCGCGGCCCTCACCTTCCTCACGATCTCGATGCTCGCCGGCCTGCTGGTGGCCCTGCAGCTCGTCCGCTGGAACCCGCTCAACGGCGTCGAGCTGCTCTCCCCGGGCCGCTGGCGGATGATCCACACCAACGCGATCGCCTACGGATTCCTGGCCAACGCGTTCCTGGGCACGCTCCACTGGGCCGTGCCGCGGCTGACGTTCCACAAGGTGGCCAGCCGGGCATTGAGCTGGTTCATCTTCATCGCCTGGCAGGTGATCGTGCTCTCGACGGCGGCGGGGATCGTGATCGGCCCGTCGCTCCAGGATCAGCCTTGGGTCATGAATCTCGCCAAGACGACCCGCCTGCCGATGGGTCTCGGGGCGCAGGGGCTCGAGTGGGGCGAGACGCCGTTTTGGATCGACCCCGTGGCGCTCCTGGGCCTCGCGCTCGTGGCGGTCAACTTCATGGTGCCGATCGGCCGGAGCAAGGGGCCGATGTACGTCACGCTCTGGTACTTCATGGCCGCCTTCGTCTGGACCTTCCTCACCTACGCCATGGGCAACTTCCTGCCGGAGTATGCCTTGGCCGGCAGCAGTGCGGGTGCTGTGA
>JBJTPA010000098.1:0-8482 GCA_046074885.1 Planctomycetaceae bacterium | reverse complement strand
CGACGTCGTCGCGGACGTAGCGCGTGGTGCGGCCGGTGTCGTGCTCGACCACGACCTCGACGATGCCGGCGCCGGGCCGGAGGGCGACGACGATCGTGCACGACGCGATCGCGCCGCCGAGCTCGGTCCGCACGGCCACGCCGTCCAGCTCGGGCCGTGGCTCGAAACGGTGCGCGAGCCGGATCGTGCCGCCGCCGACGAAGGGATCGATGGCGTCGGCGATCAGGCCGAGGGCCGGGCCGCGGAACGGCCGCGCCGCGGCGTGGTCGTTCCAGACGAGGCCGCGATCGGCGCACAGTGGCACGAGGCTGAGGCCGAGCGACAGGACCGCGGGCAGACTGTCGGCGGTCCGTGCGTCGCAGCCCGCGAGCGAGTGGGCGTAGACGAGGCCGGGCAGCGGGGTGATGGCGACCGAGGTACGCCGCTCGACGGACGTGAGGGCCACGTCGCCCCACGACGTGGCGTCCACGTCGAGCGTCTCGACGCCGGCCGCGGCGCCGTCGCGCTCGACGCGGAAGCGCTGCCGCCGCGAGCCGGTCAGGTCGAAGCACGAGGCGACCGACCCGTCGAACCCCGCCGGCTCGATCCGTTCTCCCTGCGGTGGCACGCCGCCGGCATGAAACCTCCGCGTGCCGTCCGGCTCGACGGCGACGTAATGCAGGAGGCGGAAGGGCGTGGTCGCGGACGTCGGCGCAGGTCCCACCTGCATCTGCAGGTGGAGATGGGGCAGCGGTGAGCGGCCGGAGTTGCCGCAGCGGCCGAGCACCTGCCCCGCGGTGACGCGGTCGCCCGCCGCCACGTCGATCCCGCCCTCCTGGAAGTGGCAGAGCGTCACGTAGCCGCCGGAGTCGCCGAGGATCGTGACGAGGTTGCCCCAGTTGTCGCGGAGGTTTTCCGTCCCGGGTGGGTTGTCGGGCACCGTGTCCACCACGCGCGTGACGACGCCGGCGCACGGCGCGAGCACCGGCGTGCCGAACGTGTAGGCGTCGGCGAGCCGCGTGCGGCCGGGCGGCCAGGCGTGGCCGCCGGCGTCGAGGGCCTCGAAGTCGAACGCGTGCGCCGACGTGCCCCGGTGCGTGAGGACGCCGTGCATGCCCTGGGTGACGACCCGCTGGCCGGAGAACGGGAGCCGCAGTCCCGGCAGGTGCCCCGCCGGAAACCGCAGCCGCCCCACGGTGAACCGCCGCCAGGCCTCCTCCGGCGCGAGTTCGGGCCATGGGTTCTCGAACACGCCGCGCTGGACGTGCCGCTGCCGCAGGACGTGGATGGTGAGCAGCGTCCAGGCCGCGAACGGCAGCGAGAGCATCGGCAGGCCGAGGACGCCGAGCGGCCGCAGGAGGCCGGCGGCCATCACGGCCGTGACCACGGCGCCGAACGCCGCGACGGCCAGCGATCCCGGTGACGCGATGAAGAACAGCGCCCCGATCGCCATGCCGCAGTAGATGAAGTTGGTCCCGAGCCAGCCGTCGCCGAACGACTCGTGGGCGAGGCCCGTCTGCCAGACCGCGTTCACGCCGACCGCGTAGCCGAAGGCGGCGAGCGCGACGAGCAGCCGCGAGTGGACGAGCACGAGGGCCGCGACGGCGACGCCGGCCAGGGCGTGCGGCGTGAAGAACGCGGTGCCGAAGGCGCGGAAGAAGAGCAGGAGCGGCTCCGGCAGCCAGGCCGGCTCGGGGAGCAGGAATCGCGGCCCGCCCGCCCCGGCGGGCGCGAGCGACTGAAACGCCGCGAAGACCAGTGCGGTCGTGGCCACGAACGGCAGGCTCAAGGCCGGCAGCGAGAACAGCGTGCGCAGGGCTTGCCCGACCGCCACCGTGACGGCGAGCGTCGCCGTCGCGACCGCGGGCAGGAGGATGGCGAGGAACGGCCAGCCCACCGGGTGCAGCCGCGCGAGCCAGCCGACGCCGAGCGACGCCAGCAGCGGGCTGGCGAGCAGGAGGCCGCTGCGCAGCCGCTGCCGGTCGAAGCCGAGCGCGTCGGCCGCCGCGTAGGCGACGCAGGTGCCGGCCAGGCCCATGAGGCCGATCACGGGATCGAGGAACGTGACGGCCGCGAGGCAGGCGCCGAGCCGCGGGCCCGACGCGAGCACGATCAGCGCGTAGGTGCTGAACACGGCGGCCGCCATCTCCGCGAGCGCCGGCGGCACGCGGGGCGGCCACGTCGCCACCGGAGATTCGTCGTGGGCGACGGCCGGAGTCATGGGGTGGCGCCCGGTGCGGGAAACGTCGCCAGCCGCTCGGGCAGGCGTTCGAGCGCCTCGACGTGCCGCAGATCCTCGCGTTCGCGGATCACCTCCACGCCCCCGCCCTCGCTCACGAGCACGATCCGCGGCCGGTAGGAGATGAACTGCATCGACTGCGTGACGTTGTAGGCACCGACCGGATGGAACACGAGGAGGTCGCCGACCTCGCAGTCGGGCAGCGCCACGCCCTCGCGGAGGACGTCGATGTTCATGCACAGGCAGCCGTAGATCGTCCGCTCGTGGAGCGGCCCCGGCATCGGCCTGGCGGGTCGCACGCCGAACCGATACCAGGCCGCCGTATGCAGAAGGTTCACGCCGGCGTCCACGAGCAGGTTGCCGTGGCGGCCCGGGCCGGTGACGGCGTGGCCGGCCTTCTTGCGGCGGTCGTAGTGCGCGGCGGGCACGGCCCGCGCGAGGGCCTGCCCGCTCTTCACGGCCACGACGGTGGTCACGAGGGAGCCCGCCTCGTCCACGAGCGCCCGGCCGTTCTCGAGGTACAGCCGCGGCAGCGGTCGGCCGCGCGGCCAGCCCTCGAGGATCGGGCGGCAGACCGCCTCCGCGTAGTCGTCGAGCGACGGCACGACCTGGTCGGCCGGGTAGTACTGGAAGTGGAGCTGGCTGCGCGACGGGAACCCGCCGCCGAGGTTCAGCGACGTGACCTCGAAGCCGTGGCGGTTCCGCGCGGCGGCCGCCAGTTCCACGAGCCGGGCCGAGGCCCGGGCGTACACCTGCGGATCGAGGATGAACGTGCCCACGTGCGTGTGCAGCCCGGCGAGCCGCAGGCTGCCGGAGGCGGCCAGCCGCTCGAGGGCCAGGTCGAACTCGGGCCCGTCGGCCGAGAACCCGAACTTCGTCCAGGCCGGCCGTACGCCGCAGTCGAAGTGCACCCGCAGGGCCACGTCGATCGTCCGGCCGCGGGTGGACGCGACGTCGGCGAGCAGCAGCAATTCGTCGAGGTTGTCGACCTGGATGCGGGCGTCCTCGTCCACCGCCCGCTCGAGCGCGGCCCGTGGCTTGTGCGGCCCGTTGAAGATGATGGCCTCGCCGGGGATCCCCAGGCCGCGGGCCTTCTCGTACTCGAAGTCGGAGACGACCTCCGCGATCGCCCCCTCCTGGTGGAAGATCGCGCAGATCGCCCGCAGGTAGTTCGTCTTGTACGACCAGGCGAACTGCACGTCGGGATAGCGCCGGGCGAAGGCCCCGTGGAGGTCGCGGTAGGCGCGGCGAAGCGTCGCCTCGGAGAACACGTAGAGGGGTGAGCCGTGATCCCGGGCCAGCTGCTCGACGGCAACGCCGTCGATCGCCGCGCAGGGCTCGACGCGGTCGCCGCGGGCCTGCGGGTTCATCTGGCCGGGGCGGTTCCGCTCGATCGTGGGTCGGACGTAGGCGGTGCTCACGAGGGGCACCTCGGCGTCCAGGCGCCCTCGGTGGCGAGCCGCGCCCAGTCCTCCACCGAGCCGACGAGCTCGACCTGGTGGCGGAGGAAGAACCGGCCGACGGGAGGCGGGCTCGACGGCGGCGGCGGCAGGCCGTCGAGCAGGGCCACGACCTGCGCGGGAAAGTTCGTGCCGCAGGCCGACGCGAAGTCGATCCAGGCGGGAAACCGCGGGTTCATCTCGATGACGAGGAACCGGTCCGTGGCCTCGTCGTGGATGAGCTCCAGTTCGAACGGTCCGCGCCACGCGAGCGCCGCGACGAGGTCGCGGGTCATCCGCTCGATCCGCGGCTCGTGCACCGTGACGCTCCCCTGCCCCTTTCCGGCGGACGACAGCAGCAGCTTGCGGACGGCGAACAGGCCCGTGACGCCGCCGGCGCCGTCGCCGACGCCGGCCACGTTGAACTCGCCGCCGGCCACGCTCTCCTGCACGATCACCGGCACGCCCCACTCGCCGATCATCTCGTGGAAGGCGGCGACGAGCTCGGCCTCGGTCCGCGCCTGCTTCGCGTCGTAGTACTGCCCCTTGAGCATCACGGGATAGCCGAGGGCCGATGCCGCCTCGGCGGCGCCGGCCACGTCCCAGGCCAGCCAGCTCTCGGGCGTGACGCAGTTGCAGTCGGCGCAGGTCTTCGCGAGCGAGGTCTTCGCGCGGGCCCGGTAGGATTCGAGCGTGGGCAGGAGGGTGCGGATGCCGCGGGCCTCCAGCGCCTCGGCATGGAGCGCGAGCGGCTCGATCTCGGCGTCGAGCGTGGGGATCAGGATCGTGAACGGGTGGTGGGCCCGGATGAAGTCGAGTCGCTCCATCCAGGCCCGCCAGCCCACCGCGGGGTAGGGAATCGTGTAGGCCGCGTCGGGACCGTGCTCCGCGAACACGCCGGACTCGAGGGCGTCGTACACCAGGCCGACGACTCCGAGGTCGGGAAAGTGGCGCCTGAGACTGCGGATCACGGCGCAGCCGGGCCGCGGGTTGTCGCCCGCGTGCAGGCCGGTGACGGCGACGGCAGGTGACGTCACAGGAGCCTCCAGCCGCGCAGGGCCGCGAGGAACTCGTCCACGTCGCGGCGGGCGGCCTGCGGCCCGATCCCGTAGCGCGTGCAGAGCCGGGCGGCGATGTCGGCCGCGTCGCGACCCTCGCGGAGCCAGCCGATGATCTCCACGCCGGTGGCGCTCACCGTGTAGCTGTCGCCGGTCCGCGGGTCGAAGGCGAAGCCCCCCTCGCCGAGCCGCAGGTCGTGGAGCCGTGGGGCGTCGCTGCTCATGGCGTGGCTCCGTTCACGGGCGCGGTTGTCGCGTCCGCCGCCGCGAGGCCGGCGCCGGCCGACACGTGTCCCGGCACGGCGGCGAGGACCGCGTGGAAGCATCCGCGGGCCTCGTCAGGCCGAGCCTGCCGCAGCAGGCACCAGCCCAGGAGCGAGATCGCCTCCACATCCTCGGGATGGGCGGCGAGCATCTCGCGGCAGCCGGCCTCGGCCGCGCCGTAGTCGCCACGGTCGTAGGCCGCGATGGAAAGGTGGCGGCGGGCCTGCGGGTTCGCGGGATCGCGCTCGAGCACGGCGCGGGCAGCGGCGTGCGACGCCGCCGCGTCACCGCGCGCCGCCTCGCAGAACATGACGCCGAGCAGCGGCGTCACGGCGCGGGGTGCGGCGTCCGCCGCGGCGCGGTACGCCGCAAGCGCCGCGGGAAGATCGCCGGCGAGGTAGGCGGCCCAGGCACGGCCGAGCGCTGCCGCCGACTGCGCGCCGGGGCCGCCGCAAGTGACGGCGACACGCGCCTGTGGACGGGTCGGGTTGGATGCCGCCCAGACGGCCGTCGCTCCGAGGACGAAGGCGACGGTCGCGGGAAGGAGAGAGGTTCGAGGATGCACGTGCGCGAGATGGGATCCTTTGCCCCGTTCCAGTGTAAACGCCGGTGCCGTGAAAAAGTCGCACCGCCGCCGGGCCCCCGGTTCAGGGCTGCGGCGTCGGGGGCTGCATCCGTCTGTGGGCTTTCTTGCCGCTCCGGCCGCCATCGCCGCCGCCACCGCCCTGTCGGCCGCGCGGACGTTCGGCCTTCGGGTCGTAGGCGGGGTTCGCGTCGCGTGGGGTCGCGGCGCCGGTCTCGCGCTGCCAGTCGTGCAGCGCCTTCGCGAGCCGCGACGCCTCGGCGGGACGCTCCTTCGCGAGGTCGTGCCCCTCGGTGGGGTCGTCCGCCAGGTCATAGAGCTCCACGCGGCCGCCGTCCTCGAAGAACTCGACGAGCTTGAGGCCGCCGTCGCGGATCGCGCTCGACGGCGTGGCCCGGCCCACGTAGCAAGGGAAGTGCCAGAAGAGCATCCGCGGCGCGGCGGGGCGGCCGGCGAGGAGCGGCACGAGGCTCGTGCCATCGAGGGTCTGGCCCCGCGGCGGCTCCGCCCCGGCGAGTTCGAGCAGCGTCGGGTAGAAGTCCACGCTCGCCACCGGTGCGTCGCAGGTCGTGCCCGGCTTCGCCACGCCGGGGCCGGCGACCACCAGCGGCACGCGGATGCCTCCCTCGTAGAGTTCGCCCTTGCCGCCGTGGAGGGGCGGCGTGTACTGCGGCGTGCCGCCGTTGTCGGAGGTGAAGATCACGAGCGTGTCGTCCGCGAGCCCGAGTTTTTCCAGTGCGGCCACGATCCGGCCGACGTTCGCGTCCACGGCCTCGATCGTGGCGGCGCAGGCGGGGTCGTCGCGGCGGTCGCGGCCGGCGGCGGCCTTCTTCTCGTACTTCGCCTTGAGGTCGGGCTTCGGCTCGAACGGCGCGTGCACCGCGTGGTCGGCCAGGTAGGCGAAGAACGGCCGGTCGCGGTTCTGCTCGACGAAGGAGAGCACCTCGTCGGTGAGCCGGTCCGAGAGGTAGTTGCCCTCGTCGTCGAAGTAGGCGTCCTTCCCGAAGCCGATGGTCTCCGGGAACACGACGGTCTCGAAGCCCTGGCCAGCCGGCGTCACGGGCCCCTGGCGGCCCCGGCCGAGGTTCCACATCCCGAAGAAGCCGGTCGCGTAGCCGCGGGGCTTCAGGGCCTCGGGGATCGTCACGACCTCCGTTGCGAGCTCGGCCTTGCTGTCGGCGGCCATGAGCTCGTGCCACGGCGAGCCCCGCGGCTGCCGCGGGTCCACGACCGTGTAGACGCCGTGCCGCGGCGTGACCTGGCCCGACATCAGGCAGGCCCGCGTCGGGGCGCAGTTGGGCGCGCTCGCGTAGGCCTGCGCGAAGACGAGGCCGCGCTTCGCGAGCGCGTCGAGGTGCGGCGTCTCCACGAAGTCGTTGCCCATGAAGCCGACGTCGCGCCAGCCCATGTCGTCCATGAGCACGAGGATCACGTTTGGCGGCCGGCGTTCGGCGGCCGGCGCGGCAGGGCCGGGGGCGGCCGCGACGGCGACGAGCGCGAGCACGGCGGCGAGGAGATGCGGCGCGCTCACTGCCGGCTGCCCCGGTCGTAGGTGAACGTGAGCGTGCCCTCGGCGAGCGTGATGTCGCGGACAACCTCGAGAAGCGACTCGCGGTTCATCCCGCCGGCGGGTGCGGGCGGGTCGGCCGAGAGCGCGTAGACCGTGACGTGGTATTCCTTGAGGCCCGGGCCCTTCGAGCACATCGGATCGTACTCGGCGCGACGCTTGCCGTTGAGGCCCATCGTGCCGACGGTGCGGGAGCCCTTCTCGAGTTTCGTGACGTCCGCGGGAATGCCGTGGATGAGCCAGTACGACTTCACCTGGTCGGGCGCCTGGTGCCAGAGGACGAGGGCGTAGGATGTCGTGCCGGCGGGACCGGCCTTCCACTCGAGCGGCGGCGAGACGCCCGCGCCGTCGCAGGTGAACTCGACCGGCAACCTCCGGTCGGCGCCGATCGCGGGGCTCGTCGGCGCGAGCGGGCCCGCCGCCGGCGCGCGGCCTGCGGCCGGGCTCCCGTCGCGTCGCGGAGGGCCTCCGCGCCCGCCGCCGCGGGGCTGGTACGTCTCCGACGTCTTCCGGCCCGCCGGGTCGGTGAACGTGAACGCCGCGGCACCGTCGGCCTGCACCGTGTATTCGACCGTGCCCCTGCGGCCCTCGACCTCGTAGGTGAGCAGCCGCGTGCCCGGCTTCGTCTCCTTGAAGGCCACGATCGTCGCGCCGCGGAGCGGCGGCAGCGCCTCGCGGACGCCGCGGGCCCGCGGCTGCGGGTCGACCTGCCCCTCGCGCTCCGTCACCTCGCCGCGGAAGCCGCCGTTGAGGTAGGGATACTGCTTCTGGGCGTGGTAGTGGTAGTTGCCGGCCGCGTCCTCGTGGCCCCCCATCCAGTCGAGGCCCCTCACGGGCGAGCCGTCGGGCTCCACGTAGCCGTAGATGGGATACCCGTCGAGCGCCCAGGCGATCGGCTTGCCCTTGCCGACCACCTTCTCGAGGTGCACGGGCGCGACGTGGTAGTGGTAGTCGTCGGCCCGACCGCAGTGTCCGCCGAAGTCGTCGAGCTCGCCGATCGCGAACGCATCCTCGCCGCGGTTGTTGAGCGGGTTGAAGATCGGGATGCCGTTGACCGCCAGCGCGATCGCGCCGCGCAGGAACTTCCCCTTCGTGGTCGCGGGCTCGGCGGCGGGCACGGGGTGGAGCGGGATCCGCCAGGCGTTGTCGCCGGTGTAGGGCTGCGGCAGCGGCACCTGCTGCTGCCAGGAGCGGATGCCCACCATGAGCGGATGGTCCGGGATGCCCTGCGACTCGACCGAGAACCACCGCTCGTCGCGCCGCGTGGTGATCGCCCCGAGCTTCTCGAACGGCACGAAGGCGGCGGCGATGTCGGGCTTATCGCCGCGGGCGGGCCGGGGCGCGGCCGTGAGG
>JBJTPA010000097.1:0-2844 GCA_046074885.1 Planctomycetaceae bacterium | reverse complement strand
GCCGGCCGCGGCCGAGGAGGTGATGATCGGCCGGGACATCGCGCTGGCCGAGGCGACCGGCGGCCGGCTCCACGTGATGCACGTCTCGACCGCCGGCGGGGTGGCGCTGATCCGCGAGGCGAAGCGACGCGGGGCGCGGGTCACCGCCGAGGCCTGCCCGCACCACTTCACGCTCACCGACGAGGGGCTGCGGACGTTCGACTCCAACCACAAGATGAGCCCGCCGCTGCGGACGGCCGCCGACGTCGAGGGGATCATCGAGGGCATCGTCGACGGCACGCTCGACTGCATCGCCACGGACCACGCCCCGCACGCCCGCGAGAAGAAGATGCTGGAGCTCGACCGGGCGCCGTTCGGCATCCTCGGGCTGGAGACGGCCGTGGGGCTGGCGGTCACGCGGCTGGTGGAGCCGGGCCGGATCGGCTGGCCGCGGCTCGTGGAGGCGATGAGCACGCTGCCGGCGCTGATCCTGGGCGTCGCCCGCGGCACGCTGCGGCCGGGTGCCGTGGCCGACATCACGCTCATCGACCCCGAGCGCTCCTGGCGGGTCGACGTGGCGAAGTTCCGCTCGAAGAGCGTGAACTCGCCCTTCGACGGCTGGACGCTCAAGGGGCGGGCCGTGGCGACGATCGTGGGCGGCCGGGTGAAGCACCGGCTGGAACGCTAGCGGCCGGGTGTCCGTCGGCCGGGCCGGAGACGGCATGACGCTCATCATCGACGGCTACAACCTGCTCCATGCGTCCGGCGTGTTCGGCGCGGAGCGGGGACCGCGCGGGTTCGAGCAGTCGCGGGTGGCGCTGCTCGACATGCTCGTCGACCTGCTCGGCGACGCGGCGGCCGACACGATCGTGGTGTTCGATGCCGCGCGGGCCCCGGACGGGCTGCCGGCACGGCACGTTCACGGCGGCATCCGTGTATGGTTCGCGCGGGAATATCCCGACGCCGACTCGCTCATCGAGGAGCTCGTGGCGAACGACACGGCGCCGGGCCACCTCGTGGTGGTGTCGAGCGACCGGCGGCTGCAGGCGGCGGCCCGGCGGCGTCGGGCCCGCGCCGTGGACTCCGACGCGTGGCTGGCCGAGGCGAAGGCCGCGCGTCGCGGCCGCGAGGCCGGGCCCGAGAAGCCCGCCGCCCCGGCGGCCGAGGACGTCGAGGAGTGGAAGCGGTATTTCGGCCTGTGAGATTGGGGGACTTCTTCACGGGAAGCGACACTGTTGACAAGAAGCCCGGAGCGCAAGCGACGGGAATGCGGGTTGAGGGCCGCAACGGCTCCACAATTGCCGTTCAGGATGACACACCGCATTCCCCGCGCTGGCGCTTGGGGCTTCTTGATGGAAAGCGATGCCGTCTCCCACGAAGCCCGGAGTGTGAGCGACGGGACTGAAAAGCCCTGCAGGGGTGTCCGTTTCTCTACGCCCGCGCCCACTTGGCGAGCTTGCGGTCGAGCGTCGAGCGCTCGATGCCGAGGATCGCGGCGGCCTTCGTCTTGTTGCCCCCCACGGCCTCGAGCGTCGCCATCACGTGGCGCCGCTCCACCTCCTCGATGGTCGTCGGCACGAACGGGCCGGCCGGATCGGCGGCCCGCCCCGAGTCGCCGGCCGCGGCGATCTGGCTGAGCACGAGGTCGTCCTCGTCGATCCACTCCCCGGTCGCCAGCACCACCGCGCGCTCCACGCAGTTGCGGAGTTCGCGGATGTTGCCGGGCCAGTGATAGGCTCGCAGCGCGTCCACCGCGGCCGACGTGAAGCCACGGAGCCGGCGGCCTGTCTCGGCGGCGAAGCGGTCGAGGAAGTGGCGGGCGATCGCCTCGACGTCCTCGGGCCGGCGGCGGAGCGGCGGCACGATGATCTCCACGACCTTGAGGCGGAAGTAGAGGTCGCGGCGGAAGCCGCCTGCCATCACGGCGTCCTCGAGGTTGCGGTTCGTCGCCGCGACGACCCGCACGTCCACCTGCACGCGGGTGCTGCCGCCGACCCGCTCGAAGGGATGGCCTTCGAGCACCCGCAGGAACTTCGCCTGGATCGCCGGCGTCATCTCGCCGATCTCGTCGAGCATCAGCGTGCCCCGGTGGGCCGCCTCGAACTTGCCGATCTTCCGCTCGGTCGCCCCCGTGAAGGCGCCCTTCTCGTGGCCGAAGAGCTCGCTCTCGAGCAGCGTCTCGGAGAGCGCCGCGCAGTTGAGGCACACGAACGGTCCGCCGCGGCGGCCGCTCGACTCGTGGATCGCGCGGGCCACCAGCTCCTTGCCCACGCCGCTCTCGCCGCGGACGAGGACCGTGGCCTTCGTCGCCGCCACCCGCTGCACCTGGCCCATGATGCCCTGCAGCGCCGGGCTCTCCCCCACCATCCGCATGTCCTCGCCGAGCCTCCTCCGCAGCCGCTCGTTCTCGTCGGCCGCGGTGGCGAGCCGCGTGGAGAGCGCCTCGCGGGCCGACACGTTGCCGAGCGCCAGGGCCAGCGCGTCGCACACCGCCATCAGGTACTCGAGGTCCTCGGGACCGGCGTCGCCGTCGGCGGCGGTCTCGAGGTGGACGACGCCCACCGCATGGCCGTCGAACCGCACCGGCGCCGAGAGGGTCGCGGGCCGGCGGCCGGCGGCGGCGCCCGACTCGGCCAGCAGGGCCTCGTTGCCGGCGAGCACCGCGGCAACCACGGTCACGGGGATCGAACCCGCCGCCCACGGCTCGGGCGCCGCGGCGAACTGCTCGAGCGCCTCCACCGACGCGGGCGCCGTGACGTCCGGCGGCAGCAGGACCACGCCTCGGACGGCCTCCGTGCCCCGCAGCGCCGTCTCGAGCGCCAGCGACGCGACGCCGCGGAGGTCGGCGGCGCGGCCGAGCGCGAA
>JBJTPA010000096.1:0-8728 GCA_046074885.1 Planctomycetaceae bacterium | reverse complement strand
CCCTGCCCCCGCCCCCGACGGTGCACGAGCAGCGCGACGTGCTCCGCGAGCACTGGGCGCTGGCCGTGGAGCTCCACGGCGAGGCGGTGGCCGGCCGCAGCATGCGGAAGTTCGCGATCAAGTACGCCCGCGTGCATCCGGACCACCTCGCGGTCCGGGATGCCTTCGTGGGCGTGAAGGTCAACGCCGACTGGCAGGCCGTGCTCGACCGCTTCTACGCCGCCGACGGCCCCGGCCGCGAACCCGCCGCCGACGTGGACGAGACGGCGTCGTGCGAGGCGTGAGTCGCGCGTCAGGGCGAGCACCTCGCCTCGTGGCCCAGTCGCCTCGCGACTGGAGTCCGGTCCGTGGATGATTTCCAGTTGCGAGGCAACGGGACTACGGGGCGGATTCGCGGTCATCCGAGCGCCGCGGTGATCTCCCGACGGACGCTCTCGTCGTTTTCGGCCGCGAGCCTCGCCGTGAGTGCCTCGCGCGCCCGCGCCGCCGCCACGCCGACCGCGATCCACCGTCCCAGCGCCCACGCCGCCGCGCCGCGCACCACCGGCTCCTCGTCGGCGAGGGCTCCGGCGAGCACGTCGTGCCGTCCGGCGTCGGGCCGGTTGCCGAGCGCGATCGCCGCCGACCGCAGCAGCCCGCGCCGCTTCGCCCGCCGGATCGCCGAGCCGCGGAAGCGGTCGCGAAACGCCGCCTCGTCGAGCCGCAGGAGCGCGGCGGGATCGAGGACCGTCGCACCGTCGCGCGGCTGGAGCGTCGGCTCGGCCGAACCGGGCGCGTGCCGGTTCCACGGGCACACCTCCTGGCAGACGTCGCAGCCGAAGACCCAGTCGCCCATGCCGGCCCGCAGTTCCGGCGGAATCGGGCCGTGCTCCTCGATCGACAGGCTGCTGATGCAGCGGGTGGCGTCGAGCACGCCCGGCTCCGGAAACGCCCGCGTCGGGCAGGCGTCGATGCAGGCGGTGCAGGTGCCGCAGTGGTCGATGCCGAGCGGGGCGTCGATGGGCAACGCGACGTCGGTGAGCAGCGCGGTGAGGAGAAAATAGCTGCCGGCGCGCGGGTCGATGAGCATCGCGTTCTTGCCGATCCAGCCGAGGCCCGCGAGCACCGCGAAGTCGCGCTCCGCGAGCGGCGCGGAGTCCACGACCGCGCGGGTCGAGCAGCCGGGCACCTCGCGCTCGAGCCAGGCCGCCAGCGCGTTGCCCCGGGCCCGCAGCATGTCGTGGTAGTCGTCGCCCCAGGCGTAGCGGGCCACGCGAGCCCCCTGCCCCACCGCGGCCGCGCCGGCCGACCCGGCGACGGCGTGGTCCGTCGCCAGCATCACGATGCTCGCGGCGCCCGGCAGGAGCGACCGCGGGTCGGCGCGGAGCGGCTCGTGCCGGGCGAGCCACTCGTGCGTGGCGCCCGCCAGGCCCCGGGCCAGCCAGCCTCGGAAGGCGTCGTGGCGTGGCGGCGGCACCGCCGGCGCGACCCCGAGTCGGGCGAACCCGAGCCGCTCCGCCTCCGCACGGAGCCTGTTCACGAGGTTGATGGAAGCCGGCGCGGGCATGGGACTCGGCAGGATGGGAGGCCTGGGTCGGACGAGGGGCGACCGGCGGCGGGGCCGGGCCGGCGGACGGGCCCGACTGGTCTGGACCCGCCCGCGTCAGACGCTATCGTCCCGGCCCAATTCTCGCCGGGCGCGAAGCCTTTTCCAGCGACCGATTCCTCCACGCGGAGATCATGTCGTGTCGATCCGTCGCCGAATCCACGGACTCCTTCCGCCACACTCCATCGCCGTGCCCGCGCTGGCGGCCCTCGTGCTGTCGTGCCTCGCAGGCTGCCAGACGGCGAAGGGACCGGCCACGGTCTCCGCGCCGGCCACGGGCATGATCGGCCAGCCGGCGCCCTACGGCAGTTGGGCCACGCCACCGCAGGGCGCGGCCTACCCCCCGCTCTCGAGCCCGCCGCCGATGCCCGGTCCCGCCACGCAGTGGCAGGCCACCGCGCCTGCCGCACCGACCGCGCCGCCGTCCAACTCCTGGTCGTGGGCCCAGCCGACGACCGGCGCTCCGGCGCCGGTCGCGTCGCCGTACGGCATGCAGCAGCCCGCCGCGGGTCAGATGCCGCCGACCATGAACGCGCAGGCCCAGCAGTTCGCCAACCAGATGCAGGGCCAGTCGCAGCAATTCGCCAACCAGATGCAGGCCACCGGCAACCAGTACCAGCAGGGCGCCAACGCACAGTGGCAGCAGGCGAACACGCAGGCGCAGCAGTACATGAACTCGGCGCAGCAGCAGGCCCAGCAGGCCATGACGGGCGCCCAGCAACAGGCCCAGCAATACATGAACGGCGCCCCGCAGCAGGTCACGAGCCAGATGCCGCAGTACCAGCCCGCCTCCCAGCCGCCGCCGGCCACGAACACGAGTTGGAACCCGTTCGCGACCCCCGCGACCTCGCTCCCCCCGGCCCGCGCCACGCCCACGACCGTGCCGCGATACTGACTTCACGGCTGCCAGGCCATCCATGGCCCCGGCAGCCTTGCGCGGCTGCGGGGCAAGCCGAGGTTGCCCCGAGCCGCGTGGCTGCTCGCACCTCCTGGCGAGCAGGGCCGCCGCGGAGCGGCGGCGAGCGGCGCCGCGACAGGGCATGCGGGGCGACATCCGTGCAGCGTGGAGGCGCCGACTGCCCTGACGTGCCGGACCGCTCAGCAGTGGCTGATCCGCGGGGAGAACCGCAGTCCCCGCGCTGGCGCTTGGGGCTTCCTGAAGAGAGGCGTTGCGAGTTGTCACGAAGCCCGGAGCGCAAGCGACGGGACGATGCGGGGCAGTCCCCGCGCTGGCGCTTGGGGCTTCCTGAAGAGAGGCGTTGCGAGTTGTCACGGAAGCCCGGAGCGCGAGCGACGGGACTCTGTCCGCTTCCACAGGACGCCGCGTAGACTTTGAAATCAGCGTCCTATCGGCGGCGGGCGGGACACATGGAGCACGTGCATGTTCGAGTGGTTGGGCCGGTTCGCACCGGGCAGGCGGACGGCGATCACGGCCGCCACGTGGCAGTTCGTGAAGCGGATCGAGGCCCTCGCGCCGGCGATGGAGGACCTCGACGACGTGGCCCTCAAACGGCTCGGGCGGTCGCTCGCCTACCGGGCCAAGGCGGGCGAGCCGCTCGACGACCTGCTCGTGGACGCCTTCGCTGCCACCCGCGAGGCCGGCCGGCGGCGGTTGTCGATGCGGCACTACGACGTGCAGCTCCTCGCCGGGACCGCGCTCGTGCACGGGGCGATCGTCGAGATGCAGACCGGCGAGGGCAAGACGCTCGTGGCCACGCTGCCACTCGTGCTCTACGCGCTCGCCGGCAAGGGGGCCCACCTCGCCACGGTGAACGACTACCTGGCCCGCCGCGACGCGGAGTGGATGACGCCGATCTACGAGGCCCTCGGCCTCTCGGTGGGGATCGTCGAGTCGCAGATGGACTTCGACGAGCGACGGAGGGCCTACGCCTGCGACGTGACCTACGGCACGGCCAAGGAGTTCGGGTTCGACTTCCTCAAGGACCGGCTCATCAAGCGGCAGCGGGAGGAGGGGAGCGGCGACCTCGGGGCCGCGCTCACCGGCGGCGCGGCGGCCGGGTCGGCCAAGCTCCTCCAGCGGCCGTTCTGGTTCGCGCTTGTGGACGAGGCCGACAACGTGCTCATCGACGAGGCCCGCACGCCGCTCATCATCGCGTCGCCCCCCGGCGAGGCCCAGGCGGCCGAGCAGGCGCTGTTCCGCTTCGCCGCCCGGGCCGCGACGGGGCTCGAGCCCGACGTCGATTTCGAGATGGACCGCCAAAAGCAGACCTGCGAGCTGCTGGGCCCGGGCCGCAGCCGCGTGCGGGCGCTCGAGCGGCCCCCGGAACTCGAGGCCACGAGCCTGCTGGCCATCTACGACGCCGTGGAGCGGGCACTGCGGGCCCTGCGGTTCTTCGCGCGCGACCGGCAGTATGTCGTCCGCGACGGGAAGATCGTGATCATCGACGAATTCACGGGGCGGGCCGCCGAGGGGAGGACGTGGCGTGACGGGCTTCACCAGGCGGTCGAGGCCCAGGAGGGCGTGGAGATCACGGTGCCGTCGGGCCATGCCGCGCGGATCACGATCCAGGACCTCTTCGCGCGCTGGCCCCACCTGGCGGGCATGACCGGCACGATCGCGACCGGCCGCCGCGAGCTCGGCCGGACCTACGACGTGGCGATCGCCGTCGTGCCGACGCACCGGCCGGCCATCCGCCGGCGGCTGCCGACGGTGGTCTGCGGCTCCTACGCCGAGAAGCTTCGCCTGATCGTGGACGAGGTGGCGGAGCACCACGCCCTCGGCCGCCCCGTGCTCATCGGCACCCGGTCGATCGACAAGTCGGAGGACCTGTCGCGGCTGCTCGCCGAGCGCGGCCTGCCCCACACGGTGCTCAACGCCCGCCACATCGCGCAGGAGGCGGAGATCGTGGCCCAGGCGGGCCAGCGCGGGCAGATCACGGTCTCGACGAACATGGCGGGACGCGGCACCGACATCAAGCTCGGCGAGGGCGTGCACGATCTCGGCGGGCTGCACGTCGTGTGCACCGAGCTTCACGACTCGGCGCGCATCGACCGCCAGCTCATCGGCCGCTGCGGCCGGCAGGGCGACCCGGGCACCTGGCGGCAGTACCTCGCGCTCGACGACGACATCCTCGTGGCGGGCTACGGCGCGGCCCGCGCCGCGCGGATCGCCGCGGGGCTCGCGGGGCGGCTGGCCGGCGACCCCGAGTCGCTGGCGGCCGTCTTCACCCGTGCCCAGCGGCGGGTGGAGGCCCGCCACATGCGGCAGCGGCGGATCCTGGAGTACGTCGAGCGGCAGCGGGCCGAGGCCCACATGCAGATGAGCCAGGATCCCTACCTCGACGCCGCATCCTGACCGCGGGAATCCCCGGGCGAATCTGCGGTTGACCGGGGGGTCGGCCTCTGTGACCCTCTGCCCGGAGGCAACGTGATGCCCCGGAGGTTGTGTCTCGCGATCGTGGCGGCAACGCTGGCGGCGCTGCCCTGCCGCGCCGACGAGTCGCCCCCCGCGCCGGCCGTGACGGTCGATGAGCCGGCGACCGCGCCACCCGCGACCACCGCCGACGGCACGACGTCCGTTGTCGCACCGACGACGGAGCCGCCGCCACCCGCCGACGTGCCTCCTGGGAACGCATTCCCATCCGAACCACCGCCGGCCGTCGCGCCCGTCCGGCCGCCGGCGGATGGTGACGCGGCCGTCGCGCCGCCCGCGGACGCGGCGGCACCGACGCCAAGCGCCGCCACGGCGCTGCTCGCCGCCGCGCTCGAAGCGCCGGACTTCGGCGCCTCCACGGGCCAGCCCCCGATGGCGCGGCCCTTGTCGCTGCTCGAGGCGGTGCAGCGGCCGGGCGACCCGTCACGCAGGCTCTGGATCGCGCAGGCCTACTGGAAGACGTCGGCGGCCTGGGCCTGGCTGCGCTGGGCCGGCGAGTCGGTCGAGCGGCTGGACCTCGTCGCGCCGGGCGCCGATCCCCACGACCGCGCCGTGCTCGACGTGGCCACGGCCGCGGCCCGGGCCGACCTCGCCGAGGCGCGGTCGCAGCTCGGCGTGGCCCAGCAGGAGCTCGTCGATCTCGCACGGCTCCCGGTGACGGATCCCCTGCCCTGGCCGGTCGATCGCCCGCTCGCGAGCCCCTACCAGACCCACTTCGACGCCATCTTCGCCACCCGCATCGCCACCGGCCGCACCCGCGCGATCGCCCGCACGCTGCCGGCGCGCCACGAGGCGCTCGAGGCGCGGGCAGCGGCCGCCGCCGCCGCCGGGAAGGCGCTCGAGATGGCCGAGGCCGACCACGCGCGGGGCCGGCGACCGATCGAGGCGGTCGTGGCCGCCCACGCCGCGCTCGTCGGGCAACAGCGGGAGTTCCTCGCCGCCGTGCGGGCCTACAACCTCGACATCGCGGAGTACGCGATGGCCGCCGCCGACCTGTCCGTGCCCGACGACCGTTTCGTCTCGATGCTCATCGGGCCGCCGGCCGCACCGCGGCCCGTGGCGCCGTGATGCCCACTCCCTCTCCCTCTGGGAGAGGGCCGGGGTGAGGGTGCCTCGGTGACCAACCGCAACGCTCCCGCACCCTCACCCGGCCTGCGGCCGGCCTCTCCCGGAGGGAGAGGCGAGTTGGGAACCCACCGCGGGCTCCATACACTCTGATACGTTCTCCTCCTTCGCCCCTTCCCCTCCAATGCTCCCCGCCCCGACGTCCCCCGTCGCGCCGCTCTCGATCGGACCGGTCGTCGTCGATCCGCCGATCCTCCAGGCGCCGATGGCGGGCTACACGAACTACGCCTACCGGCAGGTGGTCCGCGAGTTCGGCGGCGCGGGCCTGCTCGCCACGGAGATGATCGCCGCCCGCAGCGCCACCTGGCTCGAGACCCACCGCGGCGAGCACCCGGACCGCCTGTGGGGCGTCCGCGACGAACCGCGGCCGCTGGCAGTGCAGATGTGGGACAACGACCCCGACAACCTCGCCGCCGTGGGCCGCCGCCTGGCGAAGGATTTCCGGGTGAGCGTCGTGGACCTCAACTTCGGCTGCCCGGTGAAGCAGGTCACGGACAAGGCACACAGCGGCTCGTGGCTGCTCCGCGACCCGGACCGCGTGGGCACGATCGTCCGCCGCGTCGTCGAGGCCTGCGACGGTGTGCCGGTCACCGCCAAGATCCGCCTCGGCTGCGCCGACACCTGCCGCACGGCCGTCGAGGTGGCCCAGCGGGTCGAGGAGGCCGGCGCCTCGTGCCTCACCGTCCACGGCCGCGTGGCGGCCCAGTTCTTCAAGGGCACGGCCGACTGGGAGGCGATCGCCACCGTGAAGCGAAGCGTGTCGCGGATCCCGGTGGTGGGCAACGGCGACGTGGACTCGGCCGAGACGGCCGTCCGCCGGCTCCGCGAGAGCGGCGTGGACGGCGTGATGATCGCGCGCGAGGCCCTGTCCCGCCCCTGGATCTTCGCCCAGACCGCCGCCCTGCTCCGCGGCGACGCGCCGCCCCCCGACCCCACGCTCGACGAGCAGCGGGAGATCGTGCTCCACCACTACGACCTCGTCTGCCGCCGCTTCGGCGTCGAGCGCGGCACGCTGCTCATGCGGAAGTTCGCCTGCGCCTACGCCCAGGGCCTCCCGGGCGCCCGCGACTTCCGCGGCAGGGTTTCGCGCGTCACGACGCGCGAGGAGTTCCTCGAGGTGATGCGGACGACGTTCCCGCGAGAATCAGCGAAACAAAGATGAGTCATGAATCAACCGGTCCTTGCCCAACACGGCTTCAGGGACGCCCGTACCCTCTCGCTGGACGTTCGCCTCAGCCCTCCAGGCTTCGGCTCTCTGCATGTCCGCTTCGCTTCGGCGGGCACCAATCCGCCGCAGGCGGATTGGTCGTGCCTGCGCTCGCTCCCATAGCTCGCTCGAGGGCACGGACATCCCCTCGCCTGGCCCGGAACGATCGAGGAAGGCTCGGGGCTGCCCAGCCCCTCGAGACGGCGTAGACGGCCAGCGCAGACAGGATGTCGGAGCGCAGACGTCTCCGAGCGAGCGAAGTCCAGGATGGACGCAGCGAGCGTCCGGCGAGAGGGTGTGGGCAGTCCCGGGCCGGTTGGGCATCCTCTCGCCCTGCCCACAACCTATCCCGTCGCTTGCGCTCCGGGCTTCCTGGCGAAGCAATCGTGACTCGCGTCAGCTCGCGCCCGGCCAGCGGGACTGGACGTCGCGGCCGGCGTAGATCGCGCCGTCGCCGAGCGACTCGGAGATCCGCAGGAGCTGGTTGTACTTCGCGATCCGGTCGCTCCGCGACGCGCTGCCGGTCTTGATCTGGCCCGTCGAGAGCCCCACGGCGAGGTCGGCGATCGTGGCGTCCTCGGTCTCGCCGCTGCGGTGGCTGGCGATCGAGGTGTAGCCGGCGCGGTGGGCGAGCGTCACCGCGGCGATCGTCTCGGTGAGCGTGCCGATCTGGTTGACCTTCACGAGGATGCTGTTGGCCACGCCCTCGCCGATGCCGCGGGCGAGCCGCTCGGAGTTCGTCACGAACAGGTCGTCGCCCACGAGCTGCACCTGCTGGCCGAGCTTCTCGCTGATCAGCTTCCAGCCCTTCCAGTCGTCCTCCGAGCAGCCGTCCTCGATCGAGACGATCGGGTAGCGGCCGGCCAGGCCGGCGAGGAAGTCCACCATGCCGGCCGAGTCGAGCGACTTCCCCTCGATCGTGTAGGTGCCCTTCTTGGCGTCGTAGAGCTCGGTGGCCGCCACGTCGAGCGCGATCGCGATCTGCTCGCCCGGCTTGTAGCCGGCGTTCGAGATCGCGGCCATGATCACCTCGAGGGCCTCGGCGCAGGAGCCGATGTGGGGCGCGAAGCCCCCCTCGTCGCCGACGGCGGTGGAGAGCTTCTTGTCCTTCAGCACCTTCTTCAGGGCGTGGAACGTCTCGACGCCGGCCCGCAGGGCGTCGGCGAACGTGTCGAAGCCCAGCGGCATCACCATGAACTCCTGCACGTCGAGCGGGTTGTCGGCGTGGGCCCCGCCGTTGACGATGTTCATCATCGGCGTCGGCAGCATCCGGGCCGTCGCGCCGCCGAGGTAGCGGTAGAGCGGCAGGCCGCAGTGCTCGGCGGCGGCGTGGGCCACCGCGAGCGAGACACCGAGGATGGCGTTGGCGCCGAGCTGCTTCTTGTTGGGCGTGCCGTCGAGCTCGAGCATGAGCTCG
>JBJTPA010000095.1:0-8311 GCA_046074885.1 Planctomycetaceae bacterium | reverse complement strand
CGCCGGGAACTCGGCGAGCAGGCCGGGCATCAGTCGCTTCTCCATGTCGCCGACGACCTGCGAACTCGTCAGCGTGCTCGTCGCCACGTCGATGTCGGCCGTCACGGTGATCGATCGCTTCTGGCCGAGCCGGTTGATCTCCGAGTAGCCGCGGACGACCGAGACGTCGGCGAGCTCGCGGATCGGCCGCTTCACGCCGTCGGGACCCGTGACGCGGATGTCGTCGAGCGTCGCCAGCGTCCGCCGCTCCTCCTGCGGGTAGCGGACCATGAGCTTGACCTCGTGCCGGCCGCGCTGGAGCCGCATCACCTCCTCGCCGTAGAAGCTCGCCCGGAGCGTGCCGGCGAGGTCGGCGAGCGACACGCCCATCGCCTCCGCCCGCGGCCTGACCTTCACCTGATACTCCCACTTGCCCGGCCGCGAGTCGTCGTCGATGTCGATGACCCCGGGATACTGCGCGAGCCACTCCTTGCACCGCTCGACGGCGGCCTCGAGCTGCGGCGTGGCCTCCGGGTCCGCGGGGGCGAGCAGCTTGAACTCGATCGTCTTGCCCCCCGGGCCGAAGTTCTCGGTGGCGAACTGGAGCGTCTCCGTGCCGGGAAACTCGCCGGCCTCCCGCCGCCACTCGCTGATGAACCCCTCGCTCGTCACGTCGCGGAACTCGCCCTCGACGAGCTCCAGCCACACGGCGCCCACGTGGCTGCCGCTCATCCGCGCGTCGGGGCCGATCTGGCCGAGCGCGGCCACCTGGCCGACGGCCCGGTGGGCGAGCTGCACCACCGGCTCGCCGGGCTTCGAGAGCCGCTTCGACACGACGAACGCGGCCCGCTCGATCCGCTCCGTGGCCTCCTCGGTCACGGCGGCCGGGGTGCCGTCGGGATAGACGACCTTCGCCAGCAGCCGGTTGGCGTCGATCTTCGGCATCAACTGGAAGGGCGTGAGCCCGCTGCGGACGATCCCCGCCGCGACGAGCAGGATGCCGAGCGCGGCTGCCACCACGGAGAGGCGGTTGTCGAGGGCGAAGTCCAGGAACGGGGCGTAGCGCGTCCGCACGAACCACTTGAGCCCACCGTCGCAGGCCTTCTGCAGCCAGGCCACCACGGGCAGCAGGATCCGCAGCGGCCAGAGGACGATGCCGAGGATCGTGAACACGAGGTTCTTCTCGTGGGCGAGGTGGCCCGGCAGCACGAGTGTCGCCTCGGCGAGCGACACGAGCAGCGTGGAGATGAAGGCGAAGGGCATGACGGCGATGAACTTGCCCATCACGCCGGAGACGAAGCACAGGGGCAGGAACGTGATCACGGTCGTGAGCACGCTCGAGATCACGCTCGGCACCACCTCCACCGTGCCGTCGATCGCCGCGGCGACGAGGCTCTTCCCCATCCGCCGGTGGCGGTCCACGTTGTCGCTGATCACGATCGCGTCGTCCACGACGATGCCGATCGCCATCAGGAAGGCGAACATCGAGAGCATGTTGAGCGTCTGGTCGGTGCCGAACATGAGCATCCCGGTGCCGAGCATCGAGAACGGGATGCCCATCGCCACCCAGAAGGCGATCTTGAGGTCGAGGAACAGCGCCAGCATCACGAACACGATCACGAGGCCCTGGATGCCGTTCTCGATGAGCATCTCGAGGCGGTCGCGGACGTCGATGGAGGCGTCGGCCCAGGTCACGATTTCGTAGCCGGGCGGCAGCTTGGACTCGGCCACGTACCGCTTCACCGCCGCCACCATCGCCAAGAGGTCCTCGCCCGAGCTGCGGTCGATCGACACGACCATCCCGGGCCGGCCGTTGATCCGGTTCGTGGAGGCCACGTCGGCGAACTCGTCGCGGACGGTTCCCAGGTCGCCGACGGTGAGGACGAGGCCGTCGGGGAGCGTGACGATGGGCAGTTTGGCGATCTCGGCGCCGACGTATCGCTTGTTCTTGCCGCGGAGCAGGATCTCCCCCCCCTCGCTCCGGATCGTGCCGCCGGGCAGCTCGAGGTTCTCGCGGCGGACGATCTCCGCCACCTTCTGGAGCGTGAGCCCGTGCTTCCGCAGCGTGGCCTCGGAGATCTCGACGTCGATCTGGTAGTCCTTGGCACCGAGGAGGTTGGCGGCGGAGACGGACGGCAGCGCGAGCAGGTCGTCGCGGACCGTCTCGGCGACGTCCCGCAGTTCGAGCTCCGACACCTCGACCCCGTCCCGCGGCTCGGGGGCGAGCACGCCCACCTTGATCGCGGGCGTCCGCATCGTCACCTGCTCGATCTTCGGGTCCTCCGCAAGATCCGGCAGGCTCGGGATCCGCTCCACCTCCGAGCGGATCTCGCCGAGGGTCCGCTGCACGTCCTTGACGTCCTCCCGCAACTCGAAGACGCAGTACCCCGCCCCCTCCTGGGCCACGCTCGTGATCTTCTTGATGCCGGCGACGCCGCGGCAGGCCTCCTCGACCTTCTGGCAGATGCCCTCCTCCACCTCCTCGGGCGTGGCGCCCGGATAGGGCACCGTGACGAGCACGATCTCCAGGTCGAACTCGGGAAACGTCTCGCGCCGCATCGACGCGAAGGCCATCGCCCCGACGAGGAGGATGGCGATGACGAGCGTGTTCATCGCCGGCATGTTCCGCACGCACCAGCCGACGATGGTCCTCACGTGGCGTCCTCCCCTTCGCCGGCGGCGGCGGATCGGACCGGCTGGGCCGACCGCTCGGTCACGGCCATGCCGTCGCGCGGATGGGAGATCTGGCTGGTGATCACGCGGTCGCCCGCCGCGAGGCCCGAGGCCCCCGCCGCGAAGAAGACGCGGCCCGCGGAGGCCTGCACGACCCGGGGCCGGAGCACGACCAGGCGGCCGTCGCGCATCACCCACACCTCGCCGCTCGGCCGCAGGCCGTCCTCGGGGATGGAGACGAGCGACTCCGCCGCGTCCACGTGAACGCGGACCTCCACGAACATGCCCCGGAGCAACGACCGCGGCGCCCCGGCCGGCAGGTCGGGGCGCGCCACGCCGTACCGGTCGAGCGCCTTCACGTTCTGAGGGTCGCGGACGACGACCCGACAGGGCAACGTTCGCGTCTTCTCGTCGAGCCCCCGCCCCTCCTGCCGCGCCAGGACGCCCTCCCACTGGTACACCGCGTCGCCGATCGCGTAGACCACCGTGGCCGGCGCGTCCAGCGTGGCATCGTCGCCGCCGGCGGGCCGCGCGCCCCAGATCCGGGCCACGTCCTCCATCTCGAGGCTCGCGCGGACTTCGGCGGCGCTCGTGTCCTCGATCGTGACCAGCGGCGTGCCCTTGGCGACGAACGAGTCCTGCTCGACCTTGTCCTCGACGATGATGCCGTCGATGGGGGCGGCGATCCGCGTCCGCGCCAAGTCGAGCTTCGACTTCTCGAGCATCGTCGAGGCCAGGGCCTGCGCCTCGACGAGGCGGTTTCGTCGCTTGTCGAGCACCCGCCGCTGGCCCTCGAGCATGCTCAGCGTGTTCGCCGCCGTGAGCTCGTCACGGACCGCGCGGTCGTGCTCCGACTCGGTCACGATCTTGCCCGCCTTGAGCCCCTCGAGCCGGGCCGCCTCGCGGCGGGCGAGTTCCACCTGCCGCTTCGCCAGGTCGACCGAGGCGGCGTTCTGGGCGATCTCCTCGTCGGCCTCGGCGATCGCGATGCCCGCCTGGGCCAGTTCCCGCTCGAGCCGGGCGACGTCGAACTCGTAGTCGCGCGGATCGATCTCGAAGAGCGCCGTGCCCGCCTTCACGAACCGGCCCTCGTTGCAGGCCTCCGACTTCCGCAGCACCCGGCCGCCGACCTCGGCCGCCAGCGTCACCTCGCGGAGCGGCACGACGACGCCGTCCGCCTCGATCGTGAGGCCGTCGGAGACCTCGGCCACGGGGGCGGTCGCCACAGGCAGGGCCGCCGGCGCGGCGGGCTCCTTCCGCAGCGGCGGCGGCTGCCGCCCCATGAGCAGGAAGGCGGCGATGCCGGCGGCCAGGATGGCCACCGGCGCGACCCAGCCGAGGATGGTGCGGGCGGCGCTCATTCGGAAAGGCCCCGGGAGGTCGGGAGCGCGAGGCTGGCTGGACGCGGCGGCTTGGGCTCGGCCCCCAGCGGCGCCGCCGCCCCGAGCGCGGCGAGCGTGAGCCGCGAGACGTGCGCGGCGAGCGCGGCGGGCGTGTGGAGCGACGCGAGTTCGTCCGCCGGCACGAGCATGGCGACGACCTCGCCGGCGGCCCGGTACACGAAGCACTGGCCGACCACGCTCATCGCCAACCGGCGGAGTTCGGGCTCGGACAGGCGATCGGCTGCAAGGTCGTGGAGGATCGACACGAGCACCGCGAAGTGCGGCCGCATGTAGTCCTCGGCGAGCTCGCGGCAGGCCTCGGTGGGATGGAGGACCTCCCGCATCATGAGCCGCACCTGCCACGGCGGCTGGGCGAAGCCCAGCATCCGCTCGAGGAGGTTGGCCACGAAGTCGTGGAGCCGCCGCTCCGCGGGCACGTCGTCGTCCCACTCGGGTAGCGGCAGCTGGCGGACGCGATCCTCGTGGGCGTGCTTCACGCTCTCGACGTAGAGCCGCCGCTTGTCGCCGAAGTAGTAGTTGACGGCGGCGACGTTGACGCCGGCGGCCGCGCAGATGTCGCGCACCGTGGCGGCCTCGTAGCCGTGCTCCGCGAACTCGCGGCCGGCGGCGAGCAGGATCCGCTCCCGCGGCTCCTCGGCGGGCTTCGGGCCGCGGGTGACGTCGATGCTGGACACGAGGTATCCCGGGAAGGATTCAAACAGGCGTTTCAATCGAGTGTATGCCAAGGAAACCGTGAAAATCCAGTCGGGATAACCGCGTGGTTCACGACGACGGTCGCCACAACAGTAGCCCGGTCGCCTCGCCAGTAGCCCGGTCGTCAGACCAGTAGCCCGGTCGTCTCGCGACCGGGAATGCGGGCAGGCTCCAGTTGCGAGGCAACTGGGCCACGATCGGTCGAAGCCTAGACCCCCGCGAGGATCGCCTCGGCACAGCGGCGGCCGCCGGCCAGGGCACCGTTGATCGAAGCCGATCCACAGTGGTCGCCGCACAGGAAGAGCCCCGACGCGAGCCGCGGGCCGGCCGGCCTCAGCCGCCGCGCCGCCGGCGACTCGTCCGGCAGCGCCCGCGGCACCTCCACGGTCGCGAGGTGCCGCCAGCCGGGCGGATCCTTCCCGAACCACGTCGCCGCCTGCGACCGGACGGCGTCGGGCAACGCGGCCGGCCCGCCCGTCCAGTCGCCGCGGACCGAGACCTGCACGAGTGCCGCCCCCGGCGGCGCGTAGCCCGCCGCCACGTCGGACGGCACGGTGAGGTTGTCGATCGGCCCCCCGTCCTCGGCGCTCACGACGAGCGTGCGGCTCGCGAGCGGCGAGCGCTCCGCCGCGAATGCCACGAGCCGAGTCGCCTTCGCGGACCGCGCTCCCCACGGCCCGGTGAGTTCGAGCGGCAGGATCGCCGCAGCCGCGGCGAGATCGGTCGCCACGACGACGTGGTCCGCCGTGAGCGTCTCACCGTCGGCCAGGACCACGCGCCGCGGTGCGACGCGGCCCACCGCGCGGCCGAGCGTCACGCTCGACGCAGGCAATGCCGCGGCGAGCTGCGCGGGGATCGCCGCCATGCCGCCCCGCGGCAGGCACGCGCTGCCGAGCGAGAACATCGCGAAGTCGAAGAGCAACACGGGCGCGGCCGTGTCGAGCGACCGCTCCAGGAACACGCCCCCGAAGAACGGCGCGAAGAACCTGCGGACGAACGCCGCGGAGAACCCCCGCGCGGTGAGTTCCTCGCGGGCGGTCCGCTCGACCGTCGCGGCCGGCGCGTCGGGGTCGAGCCGTCCGGCCCGGAACGCGGCGACGGCCTCGGTCCGCAGCCGCGCGACCCTCACCGCATCGGCGATCCCCACGCTGCCGCGGAGAAGTGCCCCGATCGCGGCGACCGGCCGCCGCCACGGATCGGCCACGGCCGCGAGCCTGCCGCGCTCGGCCACGAGCGCGCCGGGCTCGAACCGGCCGAGGTCGAGCGCCGCGAGATCGAGTTGCCGCCGGCCCTCCGGGTAGGCGTCGTTGTAGACCTGGAAGCCGCGGTCGATCCGGAACCCGTCCACCCTGTCGGTCGCCACGCGGCCGCCGACGCGGTCGGCGGCCTCGATCACGCGCACCCGCATCCCTCCGCGCACCAACTCCCGCGCGCAGGCGAGCCCTGCGAGACCGGCGCCCACGACGATGCAGTCCGCGTGAGGCATGAATACGACGAGCCAAACTCGGTATGTGGTCGCAGGCCAACCCGTGGTCCGGTCGCCTCGCAACCGGATTTCCGGTCGATCCCAGGACCGGATTCCAGTCGCGAGGCGACTGGACCACGAGACGAGGTGACCGCGCCAGTGCGAGGATCACGCGGGAGCCGTCGACGAAGCATACCGGCAGCAATGCCTTCCGGGAGGGCCGAGGCGAACGTCCAGCGAGAGGGCATGGGTAGCCCCGAACCCCCGGCGGGTCGCGTCGCAAGGCTGCGGCCGGCAAGCCTTCTCACGGGACGAGCCGCCTGGCGAGCCAACGGCCAGCCGCGAGGCCACTGGAAGCGGCTCCCTCCACCCGCGGCCCGGCGAACGCGTCGCCGCAGCACACGATCGGCGGGGCCTGCGAGGCCGCCACGAGCGGGCTGTCGAGGATCGTCGTCGGCAACGCAAACTTCCAGCGGTGGAGCGACCGCTCCACGACGGCCGTCGCGGGATCGCCGTCGATCCACGGCCGCACGGCGTCGAGGAGGAGCGCGGTCACCTCCTCGGGAGGGGCGTCGAAGTGGTCGCGGGAAAACGCGCCGGTGGCGTGGACCGTGAGCGCGGGCACGGCCGAGATCCCCTTCTGCATGTTGTCGGCGACCCAGGCCAGCGGGCCGCCCGCGTCGGCCGCGAACTGGATCGCTCCCGGCGGCGGCACCAGGCTCGGCCGGTCGAGCACCAGCAAGAGCGCGAAGCACGGGTCGTAGGCCACCGTGACGAGCGCGGCGCGGGCTGCCGCGTCGATCACGGCCCCGCCCGCCGCGAACAGGTCGAGGGCCTGCGGCACCGGCGCCGTCACGACCGCCGCCGCGGCCTCGATCGTCGCGGAGCGGCCCTCGGCCTCGACCGTCACGACGACGCGGTCGTCCCGCGCCCCGATCCCCGCCACCCGGGTGTTCGTGGACACGAGGCAGGGCTCGCCGTGACCGTCGGCCGCGAGCCGCTCGAGGAGGAACTTCGGCAGGTCGGTCATGCCGCGGACGCCGCGCCAGCGGGCGTGGCCGTCGGCGGCGGGCCCCACGTCGGCGCCGAGGCTCGCGGCCCGTCCGAAACCGGTGCACCACGTCGCCACCGCGCCCGCCGCCTCCGCGTCGGCCACGAGGCCGCCGAAGGCCCGGCCGCGGACGGTGAAGAACTGGGCGCCGTGGTCGCAGACCGCGCCGCCCACGCGGCGGGTGGCCATCCGGCCGCCGATGCCGCGCGACTTCTCCACGACCAGCACGCGGCGGCCCGCGCGGACGAGTTCCCCGGCCGCGCACAGGCCGGCGATCCCCGCGCCGATCACGACGACGTCCTGGGCTCCGCTCACGTGCGTGCCGTCGCTGAAAAAAGCATCCGCAGCGGCTCCGTCGTGCAGGGGATCCGGGCCGACGCGAGCACCTCGCCGGCCGTGCAGCCCGCCATCGTGCCCGCCGTCTCGGCCATCGCCCGCACCCGGCCGAAGATATGGGCCTTCTCCGGCGGGAACTGCGACGCGTAGCAGCCGATCGCCGCGAGCTTCGTCTCGAGGTGCGCGGCCACGTCCACGACGAGCGGCCAGAGGCCGTGGGGCACGGCAGGGATGCCCGCGAACAGGAAGTAGGTGAGGAACTGTGGCACCGTGTGCACCGGCAGGCCCGCGAACGTGTCGTCCCACTTCGTGAGTCGGGAGTAGAAGACCGCGGCCTCGGTGATCGCCACGGCCTGCGCGTGGTCGGGCGAGGCCAGCGGCGTTTTGTCGCCGAGCCCGAGCACGAGCCGCGGCCGCCAGCGACGGAAGACCTTCGCGAGCGCCACGCGGACCTCGAACGAGTCGAACAGCCGCCGGTTGGGGAAGCCGAGGGTCTCGCGATGCACGACGCCCAGCACCTTCGCTGCCGCCGCGGCCTCGGCGAGCCGCTCCTCGGGCCCGCTCGACCGCGGCGTCGGCTCGCCGTCGGTGAGGTCCACGATCCCCACGCGGGCGCCCTGGGCAGCCAGCAGCGCCAGCGTGCCGCCGAAGCCGATCTCCACGTCGTCGGGATGCGCGCCCACCGCGATCACGTCGAGCGGCGGCGGCAGC
>JBJTPA010000094.1:0-3735 GCA_046074885.1 Planctomycetaceae bacterium | reverse complement strand
CACGATCTTGGTGGAGTTCTTCTCGGCCAGTTCGCGGACGAGGTCGTGCTCTTTCACGGCGCGGGCTCCTCTCGGGACGGTGCGGCCGCGCGGCGGCTCGTTGTCCGGGTCCGCGCGGGTCGGCTACAGTTTCGCCGCGTCGGCCCGTCGGAAAAGGGCGGGACGCTTTTCCCCGGCCCGCCCCGCCGTCTCCCCGGAGTCGCACCCCCATGAGCGTCGTCCGACCGCAGCCGCCCGAGGACCCGATCCACTACGACCCATCCGCGACGATCGCCGCGGGCACGGTCTCGCCGGCCGCGCTCGACGCGTTGGCCCCGCGGCTCGACGCCGCCCGCGCGGAGAGCCTCGCCGACGTCGAACGCTGGCGGAGCGGAGGCACGCGCGCAGGCGAGGTGCTCGATGCCGCGTTCATCGACCTGCCCGACCGGCTGCTCGCCGCCTACAAGGCCGACCGCACGTCGAGTGAGCTCTTTGCGATTCTCCAGGCCGCGCGGCGGATCCGCGAGGCGGTGGACCGCGTGATCGTGCTCGGCATCGGCGGCTCCTACATGGGCACGCGGTCCCTCTTCGAGGCCCTCTGCCACCCGTTCCACAACGACCTGCCCCGGGGCGAGCGCGGCGGTCGGCCCCGACTCTCCTTCGAGGGTTTCAACGTCGACAACGACTCCGCCCAGGGGCTGCTGGACCTGGTGGCCCCCGCGGGAAAGCCGCGCAGCGACGACCTGCTCGACCGCTGGGCGATGCTCGTCGTGAGCAAGAGCGGTGGCACGCTCGAGACGGCCGTCGCCACGCGGCTCTTCCTGGCGACGCTGGCCGATGCGGTGGGGCACGATCGCAAGCGGCTGGCGGAAGCGGTCGTGCCGATCACCGGCACAACGGGAAAACTCGCGGCGCTTGCGAAGACGCTCGGCTGCCCCGACGTGTTCGAAATCCCCGACGGCGTCGGCGGCCGGTTCTCCGTCTTCACGGCCGTGGGCCTCCTGCCCGCGGCCATCGTGGGGATCGACGTCGTGCAGCTGCTCGAGGGGGCCGCGGCGATGAACCGCCGCTTCCGCGAGGCGCCGGTGGCGGAGAATCCCGTGCTCCAGTTCGTGGGCGTATGCCACCTGGCCGAGGAGGCCGGGGCCACGATCCGCGTGCTCTCCTCATGGAGCAACCGGCTCGAGGCCGTGGGCCTGTGGTACGACCAACTCCTTTCCGAGAGCCTCGGCAAGGACGGGAAGGGGGCCACGCCGCTCACGACCGTGACCACGCGTGACCTCCACTCCCGCGGCCAGCAGCACCAGGACGGCCGTCGCGACAAGCTGATCACGAACCTCGTCGTCGGCGAGCCGCGGCGCGACCGGCTCTCATTGCCGAGACTCCCCGGTGGCACGGCGAACGAGGATCAGCTCGACGACCTCGTCGGCAAGACCTGGCCGGAGATGCTCGCCGCGGCCACGGCCGGCACGAACGAGGCCTACGCGCAGGCCCGGCGGCCCACGGCCGACATCCTCCTGCCGCGGATCGACGAGCACGCGGTGGGGCAGTTGCTGCAGATGCTCATGCTGGCGACGGTCGTCGAGGGCCGGCTCGTGGGGACGAACCCGTATGGGCAGCCGGGGGTCGAGTCCTACAAACATTTCATGATGCGCCGGTTGCGGGCGTGACCCGCATGCGGGGCGTTGCAGCGGACCTGCGGCCGCTGAACGCCGAAACCCGGGTTGCTGCGTGACCAAAGGTCACTCGCGGGTCGAGGTCTTGATGTCCGCGCGTCGATGCAACAGATCATTCGGTCATCGAACGCCGAAACCCGGATTGCCGCGCGACCCGGGGACCACTCGCCGGCCGAGGTCGTGAGGTTCGTCATTGCGGCAAGGTGAGGGGCTGCCCATGCCCTCGAGCGGGCTATGGGAGCGAGCGAAGCCACGGATGGCGTAGCGAAGCGGACATGCAGAGAGCCGAGGCCTGGAGGGCCGAGGCGAACGTCCGGCGAGAGGGCGTGGGCAGCCCCGAGCCGGTTGGGCACGTTGACTGCGCTTGCAACGCTCGTTCGGTATGATTTCGCCTCCCAGACGCCGCGAGGAGAACCCTTCCATGCCCGTCACGCTCACCTGGACCGGCCACGCCACCTGGCTCGTCGACACCGGCGCCGGCACGCTGCTCGTCGATCCGTTTTTCGACGACTGCCCGACCGCGAGCATGAAGGCGACCGACGTCGCGTGCGACGCGATCCTCGTCACGCACGGCCACTTCGACCACGTCGCCGACCTCGTGGCGATCGCGAAGCGGACGAAAGCCAAGGTCTTCTGCACCTTCGAGATCGCCCAGTGGCTCGGGACGCAGGGCGTGGCGAACGTGCAACCGATGAACCTCGGCGGCACCGCGGCCGTGCCCGGAGGCACCGCGAAGATGGAGCTCGCCTGGCACTCGTCGAGCCTGCCCGACGGCACCTACGGCGGCACGGCGGCCGGCTGGCTGCTCGACGTCGGCGGCGTGCGGATCTACGTGGCCGGCGACACCGCGCTCTTCTCCGACATGGAGCGGATCGGCCGTCTCCACGAGGGCCGCGGGCTCGACGTGGCGATCGTGCCGATCGGCGACCTGTTCACGATGGGGCCCGACGACGCGTTCGAGGCGGTCCGCCTCCTGCGGCCGCGGATCGCCCTGCCGAACCACTACGGCACGTGGCCGCCGATCGCGCAGGACGCCGACGCGTGGGCGCGCCGCGTGGCCGAGGCCGGGCTCGCCGACGCCCGCGTGCCCGCGCCGGGCGAGTCGGTCACGGTGGGCTGACGCCCGGCGCCGGCCCCGCGGCCGCGGGCGGCACGCGGACCTGCACCTCGTCGCCCACGACGCGGATCTCGAACACGTCCACCAGCAACTTCTCGTTGTCGCACCAGGCGCCGTCGCAGGCCCGGAACCGCCAGGCGTGCCACGGGCAGGTGACGACGCCGTCCACGAACGGCCCGCTGCCGAGCGACGCGCCCATGTGCGGGCAGAGGTCGTCCATCGCGTGGTAGGCCGCGCCGTCGAAGAACACGGCCACGAGCCGGCCGGCCACCTCGAACGTGCGGCCCTCGCCCGCCGGGATGTCGCCCGCGCGGGCCACGCGGGTGAAGGGCACGGCGGTGGCGGGTTCGTGGGGCATCGGGCGTCGGTTCGCGGTGATCACCGTATGATAGCGGGCATGGACGCAGGGACGCGGTCTCGTGGCGCGGCACGCATCCGCCTGCTCGTCGCCGACGTGGATGGCACGCTCACGAACTCCCGCCACGAGGTCGCCGCCTCCACACGCGAGGCGGTCGCCCGGATCCGGGCCGCGGGCGTCCGCGTCATGCTGGCCACCGGCCGCCGCTACCGCGACACGCTGCCGATCCACGAGCGGCTGGGAATCGACGACGCGCCGCTCGTCACCGCCTCGGGCGCCCTCGTGAAGCGGCCCGTCGACCACGCCACGCTGTCGCGGGCCGCGTTCGCCCCCGGCGTGCTCGGGGGCGTGCTCGGGCGGATCGTCGCCGCCGGCCACGAGCCCGTGGTCTACACCGACAGTTTTCATGCGGGGCACGACTTCCACTGCCGGAGCCTCGACGGCGCCGGGTCTGGTGGCGGCGGGCTCGCGGAATACCTCGACCGCAACCGCGAGGTAGCCGACGTCCGGCCCGACCTCGCCGAGTCACCGCCCGCGGGGGCGTTCGCGGGCTTCGCCATGGGCCCGCGCGAGGCGATGCTCGCGCTCGAGGCCGACCTCGCCGC
>JBJTPA010000093.1:0-14052 GCA_046074885.1 Planctomycetaceae bacterium | reverse complement strand
CCGTGCTCGTGGACGCGCTGACCACGATCCTCGGCTTCGGCGCCCTCATGGTGGCGAGCCACCGCGGCCTCGAGAGCCTCGGACGCGTGCTCACGCTCGGCGTCACCACCTGCACGGTCACGTCGCTCGTGTTCCTGCCGGCGCTCCTGGCGATCCTGCGGCCGGGTCGGCCGGCCGACGACGGGGCCCGGGATGACGACCGGCAGGATGCAGACCTGGCGGCGGCGGACGAGGGCACCGACGACGAGGCGGCCCCCGCGCGGCGGCTGGCGGCGTAGCCCGGTTGAAGACGCCTTGTGGCGCCATGGTCGGCGCGGTACTTCCCCGTCACCCTCTCCTCCCCGGTGTGCCATGCAGCGGATCGTCCGCATCCTCCTCGCCGTCGCGTCGTGCCTCCCGGCCGTCGCGCGGGCGCAGGGCGACGTCGCGCCAGTGTCGCTCGTGCTCGAGGACCAGTTCAAGAACCGCCACGAGACGGCGCGGCTCCGCGGCGACGTGGTCGTGCTCGTCTACGCCGAGCGGCACGGCGCCGAGGCCGCGGTCGAACTCGGCCGCCGGCTCCACCTGCGGTTCCATCCGACGGCGGCCACCGCGCCGCCCGAGCAGTGGTCGATGCAGCCGGTGGTCGCGCCCGCGGGCTGGCCCGCCGGCGCGCGGGCGCCGGACGTCCACGTCGTGCCCGTCGCCTGCGTGCCCGGCGTGCCCAAGACGCTCCACGCCGTGGCCCGGTCGCGGCTGCGGAAGGAGTCGCCGCAGCTCTCGGTGTGGCTCGACTTCGACGGCGACCTGCGGCGGTCCTTCGGCATGGTGGAAGGCGGACCCAACACCGCGGTCGTGGACACGGCCGGCATCCCCCGCGGCGTCGTGCCCGGCACGCCCGACGAGCGGAAGTTCGAGGAACTCGTCGCCTTCATCGACGGCCTGCGGCTCGCGGCCCGGCCCCGGGTCGCGACGGCCCCCCCGGCGGTCGTTCCGGCGTCGGTCGTCGTGCCGACCGGGGGCGGCCGCTGACGGCGCTCAGGCGCGGTCGCGGTCCTTGAGACGGCGGCTGGCGCGCTCGAGCGTGTCGCGCTCGTGCTGCGTGAGGCTCGCCGAGCCGGAACGGCTGATCTTCTCGAGGATCCGGTCCACCTGCTGCTGGAGCGTCGCATCGTCGCCGCCGTCGTCGTCTGGACGCAGGACGCGGAGGCCGCGGCCGCGGCGCCGGGCGGCGAGCCGGGCCGGCAGGTCGCCGAGGCCCGCGAGGCTCCAGCCACGCCAGGCGTAGAGCATGCCGAAGGCGGCGCCGGCGAGGTGGGCCACGTGCGCCACGTTCGACCGCGAGTCCGTCGCGCCCTGCACGTCGAAGACGAAGTACAGCACGCCGAGCGCCCAGGCGGGCACCGGGAGGATGCCCCAGAGGAGCACAGTCTGGTGGGGGTAGTGCCAGATGAACACGGCGAGCACGGCCGTCACGGCGCCGCTGGCGCCGACGAGCTGCACGTTTCCCCCCGACGGCCGCAGCGCCTCGCCCGCCAGCCACGCCAGGCCCGCGACGACCAGCGCCGTGACGTAGAAGCGGAGGAACTCCGCGCGGCCGAGCACGTCCTCGACGGCGCGGCCGAAGAACCAGAGCGTGAGCATGTTGCCGATGATGTGCCAGGGGAGCGCCCCCCCGCGCGGCATCGAGTGGGCGAAGCCGTAGGTGACGAGCTCCCAGGCGCGCCATGGCTGCCGCGGCAGGTCGCCGTCGAGGGCGAGGAGGTCGTTGAGCGACGCCGGGTCGCGCGGCCCGAGCATGTTGGCGATGAAGACCGCGACGGTGGCGGCCAGGAGCCCGCCGACGGCGGTCCACGCGGCGCCGGCGCCGAAGCCGCGCGAGGAGTAGCCGCGATCCTGGAATCCCATGGTCCGTGGGCCGGGTGCAGGGGTCGCCGCGGGTGCGTGCGGCACGTGCCGACATCGTAGGGGCTGCCGCGGACGCGGGCAAAAGGCCGCCCGCTGCCGGGCATCGGCGGCGTGTGCTAGATTCCGCCGCGCCCCGGCCGCGCGGCGGGGCGGGATGGCTCGACAGCCGCGCCGGGAGAGCACGCATGGCGACGAACGGGCCGCTCGGCCGCAAGCTGCGGATGGCGATCGTGGGGGGCGGCCAGGGATCCTTCATCGGCCGCGTGCACGTCACGGCCGCGGTGCTCGACAACCGCGCGGCCCTCGTGGCCGGCGCCCTGTCGAGCGACCCGGCCCGCGCGAAGGCGAGCGCCGCCGACTACGACATCGACCCGGCGCGGGCCTACGGCTCGTACCAGGAGATGCTCGCGGCGGAGCGGGCGCTGCCGGCCGAGCGGCGGATCGACTTCGTCACGATCGCCACGCCCAACCACATGCACTTCCCCGTGGCGAAGGCCGCGGTCGAGGCCGGCTTCCACGTGGTCTGCGACAAGCCGCTCACGCTCACCCTCGCCGAGGCCGAGGAGCTCGCGACGCTGGTCGCGAAGTCGCCCGCCGTGTTCGCCGTGACCCACAACTACACCGGCTATCCGCTCGTGCGGCAGGCGCGGCAGATGATCCTCGCCGGCGAGCTCGGCGAGATCCAGGCGATCCGCGCCGAGTACATCCAGGGCTGGCTGCGGACGCGGCTCGAGAGCGAGGGGCAGAAGCAGGCCGCCTGGCGGACCGATCCGACGAAGAGCGGTGCCGCCGGCTGCTTCGGCGACATCGGCACCCACGCCTACAACCTCGGCCGCTACATGACGGGCCTGTTGCCCGAGTCGATCAGCGCCCACCTGAAGACGTTCGTGCCCGACCGGCCGCTCGACGACTACGGCCACGCCGTGATCCGCTACCGGAACGGGGCCCTCGGCACGGTGACCGCGTCGCAGATCAGCCACGGCCGCGAGAACGACCTGCGGATCCAGATCGACGGCACGCTCGGCAGCCTCGAGTGGCACCAGGAGGAGCCGAACAGGATGCTCGTGCGGCACAACGGCAAGCCGCACATGGTCTACACCCGCGACCCCAACGCCCCGTTCACCAACGACGCGGGGAAGGCCGCCTGCCGTCTTCCCTCGGGCCACCCCGAGGCCTTCTTCGAGGCCTTCGCCAACGTCTACCGCGCCGCCTTCGACGCCATGGCCGCGGCCGCGACCGGCGCGAAGGTCGAGAAGAAGGACACCGTCTACCCCAACGTCCACGACGGCGTGGAGGGCATGCACTTCATCGAGCAGTCGGTGGCGTCGAGCCGGGCGAACGGCGCCTGGCTCCCGCTCGCGCACCCGCTGGCACGGCGCTGACATGGCCGCGGCCAACGACCCCCGGTACCTCGTCTTCGACATCGAGAGCGTGGCCGACGGCGCGCTCGTGTCGCGGCTCCGCTATCCCGGCGAGGATCTGCCGCCCCAGAAGGCGATCGCCCGCTACCGGGGCGAGCTCCAGGCCGAGAACGGCAAGGACTTCATCCCCTACACGTTCCAGCTCCCTGTCTCGCTCGTGATCGCGAAGGTGGACAAGGGGCTGCGGCTCACGGACCTCGTGGCCCTCGACGAGGAGCAGTCGCGCCCGCACGAGATCGTGCGGAAGTTCTGGGAGGGCTGGCGACGCTACGCCCGGCCGCGGCTCGTGTCGTTCAACGGCCGGGGCTTCGACATGCCGCTCCTCGAGCTCTGCGCCTTCCGCTACGGGATCCAGATCCCCGACTGGTTCGCCGAGGACTCCCGGAACTTCGACCAGCCCCGCTACCGCTACAACACGGCCGCCCACTTCGACCTCCACGAGTGGCTCACGAACTCGGGCGCCTCGCGGTTCAACGGCGGCCTGTCGCTGGCGGCGAACCTGATCGGCAAGCCGGGCAAGACCGAGGTGGCGGGCCACATGGTGCAGGACCTGTGGGACGCCGGCAAGAAGGCCGAGATCCACGATTACTGCCGGGCCGACGTGCTCGACACCTACTTCGTGTTCCTGCGGAGCCGCGTGATCGCCGGCGACATCGACCTCAAGCGGGAGGCCGCGCTCATCGAGGAGGCCCGGCAGTGGATCGAGGTGCAGGCGCAGAAGGTCCCGGGCCTGGCACGCTACCTCGCCGCCTGGGGCGAGTGGCAGAGCCCCTGGTGAGGCCCGCGCGAAGCGTGGGCCCCGTTCGCCCGTAGACTGGGCGACCATGCGCATTCTCCACACCGCCGACTGGCACCTGGGTCGCACGTTCGCGGGCTTCGACCTCCTCGAGGACCAGGTCCACGCCCTCGAGGGCCTGGCCGCGATCGCGGAGCGGGAGCGGCCCCACGCCGTCGTCGTGGCCGGCGACGTCTACGACCGCAGCGTGCCGCCGGAGGAGGCGGTCCGGGCCTGCGACGAGATCCTCGTGCGGCTCGCCGCCGTCGCCCCGGTGCTGGTGATCGCCGGCAACCATGACAGCGGCGAGCGGATTGACTTCGGCCGCCGGCTGCTGCGCCAGGCCGGCGTGCACGTGGCCGGCACGGCGCGGCCCACGCTCGAACGGGTTGATCTCCGCGACGACCACGGCGTCGTCGCCTTCCACCTCATGCCCTACGCCACGCCCGAGGAGGCGCGGTTCGCGCTCGGCCGCGACGACCTGCGGACGCACGACGACGCCACCCGGGCCCGGATCGCGGCGGCCGACCTGTCGGGCGCGACGCGGCACGTGCTCGTCGGCCACCTCTTCGCGCAGGGCGGACGGGCGACCCGTGACTCCGAGCGGGATCTCGCCGTCGGCGGCCTCGCCGAGGTCGATCCCGCGGCCTTCGCCCCGTTCACCTACACGGCGCTGGGCCACCTCCATCGGCCGCACGCCGTCGGCGGGCGGGCGCGGTACGCGGGGTCGCTCGCCCGCTACTCGTTCGCCGAGGAGGACCACGAGAAGACGGCGAGCCTCGTGGAGATCGACGCGGCCGGCGACGTGTCGCTGACGGAGATCCCGCTGCCGCAGCGGCGCGGGATGCGGACGCTGCAGGGCGGGTTCGACGACCTGCTCCGGCGGGCGGCGGCCGACGGCGGCCGCGAGACCGATCTCGTGCGGGTCGTCGTCACCGACCCGATCCTGCCGCCCGGGGCGCGCGACCAGTTCTCCCGGCTCTACCGGCTGCTCCTCGCCTTCGAGCACCAGCCGCCCCGCGTCGGGCCGGCGCCCACCGGCGGGCCCGGCGACGCGGCCGCCCGGCGGAGCGAACGGGAGTTTCTCGACGCGTTCTTCGCCGCCCGCTACACGGACACCGTGCTCGCTGCCGAGCGGGCGCTGGCCGGCGAGTGCATGGACGAGGCCGTCCGCGGCGCGGAGGACGGCCCATGAGGTTCCACCGGCTCACGATCGAGGGATTCGGGCCCTTCGCGGGGGAGGAGACGATCGACTTCGACCGCCTCGGCGCCGCGGGGTTGTTCCTCCTCGCCGGGCCGACGGGTGCCGGCAAGACGACGATCCTCGACGCGATCTGCTACGCCCTGTACGGCCAGACGACGGGCGAGGGGCAGGCCAGCGGCGCCGTCGATGGCCGCACCGGCGCCGAACTCCGCAGCGCCGGCGCCGCCGCCGGTCGCGCGACGGCGGTCACGCTCGCCTTCAGCGTCGCGGGGCGCACGTGGCGCGTGCGACGGAATCCCGAATATGAACGGCCGTCGCGGAAGGGGGGCGGCCGGACGACGAGGGAGGCCGCGGGCGCGACGCTTTTCCGCGCAACCGCCGCCGCCGCGGACGGCTGGGAACCGGTCGCGGACGGGGTCACGGACGTCACCGCACGGATCCGCGAACTCACGGGCTTCACGGCCGACCAGTTCCGGCGGGTGATCGTGATTCCCCAGAACCGCTTCCGCGACGTGCTGGTGTCGGAGCCCGGGGCCCGCGAGGAACTCCTCAAGCGGATCTTCGGCACCGATGTCTACGAGCGGTTCGAGCGGGCGGTCGCCGCCCGGCGCGACGCCGCCCGGTCGGCGAAGGAAGGGACGGACCGGGAGCGGGAGCGGCTCCTGGAGCCTCACGGCTGGGCCGCCGGACTCGACGACGCGGCCGTCGCCGAGGCGGTCGCCGCGCGGATCGTGTCGGCGCAGGAGGCCGCCGCGACGGCGCGACAGGCCTCCGATGCCGCCGCCGCCCGGCACACCGCCGCGAGCCGGGAACTCGGGGCCGCCCGCGTGGTCGCGACGCTGGCGACGGCCCGGGCGGTCGCCGAAGTCCGGGACGTTCGCGCGCGGGAGACGGTCGCCGCGCTCGCCGCCGGCCGCGCGGAACTCGCCTCGGCGCTCGCCGCGCGGGAGCCGGCCCGCCTGCTGCGGGAACTCGGCCGCCGCGAACGGCAGCAGGCAGCGGCGATCGACGCGGAACGGGCCGCCGAGACGGCGGCGGCGGAGGCGGCGCGGGCCCGCAACGCCAGGACCGCGGAGCACGCCGCGGCCGCGACGGCCCACGCGGCGACGACGTCGATCGCGACGCGACTCGGCGCGATCTCCGCGAGGCTCGAGTCCGCGGCGGAAACGGCCACCAGGCGCGCCGAGGCCGAGGCGGCGCTCGGCGCCGCCGGGACCCGCGAGGCGGGGGCGACGCGGGTGGCGGAGGCGGCTCGCGGTGACGCGGCCGACGCCGTCGCGGCGCGGAGCCGCGCGGAGGCCGACCTCGCCGCGGCAGGGGAGCGGTTCGCGGCCGCCGCCGCCGCGCGGCTCGCCGCGGGTCTTGTGACGGACGAGCCCTGTCCCGTGTGCGGCAGCGTCGCCCACCCGCGGCCGGCCGCGTTCGCGGGTGACGTGCCGACCGACGCGGACCTCGAGCGGCTGAACGCCACGGTCACTGCGGCACGGGATCGGGAGGAGTCGGCACGCCGTGTGGCGGCCGGTGCGGAGGCGGACCTGGCGGCGGCCCGCACGCACCTGGCGGCGGCGCGGCAGGCGCTCGCCGCCGCCCCGGCGGCGCCGGACGTCACCGCGATCGAGGCCGAGAAACGCGGGCTCGAGGCCGGCCGCGACCGACTGCAGGATGAGTTGGACAAAGCGCTGCGCGCGCTCGAGTCGGCGACGGCCGCGGCGGCGGACGCGGACCGGAAGCTCGAGGCGGCGCGGGCCACGCGGACCGGGTGCGATGGGGAGGTCGCCGCCGCCCACGCCGCGTTCACGACGGCGCTCGCCGCCACGTCCTTCGGGTCGGCCGCGGAGATCCTGGCGGCGGCCCGCGACGACTCGGTCGTCGCGGGGCTCGAACGGACGATCGCCGCCGCGGACCAGGAGGCGTCGGAAGCCGCCGCCGCGCTCGCCAGCGCGACCGAGGCCCTCGGCGGCCGCACGGCACCCGACGTCGCGCGGCTCGAGAAGGAGGAGCACGACCTCGCCGCGGCCCTGGCGCGGGCGCGAGCCGCCGACGAGGAGTCGCGGGCGGGCCTCCGCGCGTGGGAACTCCTCCAGGGCGAGCACGCCGCCCTGGCCGGGCGGCGTGCGGCCGCCACGGCGGCCTTCACCACCGCGGAGGGGCTGCACCTGAAGGTGACGGGCCAGGCGCATCCCACGGACAAGGTGTCGCTGCACCGCTGGGTGCTCGGCGCGGTGCTCGAGGAGGTGGTCGCCGAGGCGACCGTGATGCTCCGCGACATGACCCGCGGCCGCTACGAACTGCTGCGATCGGAGTCCGCCGCCGACCGGAAGACCCGCGCGGGGCTCGACATCGACGTGTTCGACGCCTGGCACGGCACGCGGCGGCCAGCACGCACGCTGTCGGGGGGCGAGACCTTCCTCGCGTCGCTCGCGCTGTCGCTGGCGCTGGCCCGCATCGCCGAGCGGCGCGCGGGGGGCCGCCGGCTGGAGACCGTGTTCATCGACGAGGGCTTCGGCTCGCTCGACGCCGAGACGCTCGAGTTCGCGATGCGGACCCTGGCGTCGCTCCGCGACCAGGGCCGCGTGGTCGGCGTGATCTCCCACGTGGACGAGATGCAGCGGGCCATTCCCGTGCAGTTGCGGGTCGAGCGGACGGGCGACACGTCCACCACGCGGATCGTCGGCGTGGGGGCAGCGGGCGGGTGACCCGCCCGCGTCAGTTCGCCGCCGGCGCGGCGGGCTCGTCCGTCCCGTCCTGCGGCCGCGGCGGCTCCTCCGCGGCGGGTGGCGCCTCCGGCTCGCCGGCGGGCGCTGGTTCGGATTCTTCCTCCGCCGCGGCGATCCCCGCGGCCACGCCGCGGCCGGCGGCCCGGCCGGCGTCGTCGAGCTTGCCCTTCGGCGCCCGGGCCTCGATGGTGTACATCCGCCCCGCCACCACCACCGCCGTGCAGCTCCGCTCGATGGGCTGCGAGAGACCGTCCACCTTCGCCGTGCCCGGCGCCGCCCAGACGACGGCCCGGTGCGGCCCGACCTCGGCGGCGGCCGCCTTCCGCAGGAGCGTGCTCTTGCCGTCGGCGCTCGTGAACTGCCCGGCGAGCGACTCCGTCATCGCGGCCACGAACTCCGCGTGGTTGGCCTCGTCCACCGCGGCGACGCCCGCCGGCGGATCGCCGCCGAGCACCGTCACCGAGGGGTAGGTCTTGCCGCTGCCCGGCAGGTAGCGGGCGAGGTAGTCCTTCGACCGGGGCTCCCGCCTCCAGCCCAGCGGCGGCGCGACCGTGATCCGCCCGTCGTCCACGCGGACCGCCGACTCGGCGTCCACCTCGGCGGGGACGATCGGCCTCTCGGCTTTCGCCTTGCTGGGCCTCCCGGCCTTGCCTCCGCAGCCGCCCGCGCCGAGGACGACCAGGGCGACGAGGACGAGGCCGGCGCGACGCGGGATCGACGGCATGGCGGTGACTCCGGGGCGAGCGGAGGCCGGCCGGCGCCGGATCACTCCGAGATGGCTTCCTTGACGAGCTGGATGAAGTGGTTGGGGCCGAGCTCGGCGGCCTTCTTCTCGGCCGCCTTCTTGTCGGCGTGCTCGAACATCGCGAGTCGCTTCATCGCCTGGCTGAAGACCCCCCAGTAGGCCTTCATGCGGGCCTCCTTCACGGTCTTCTTCCGCGAGGGCTTCTTCGGCGCGGCCTTCTTCGGCTCCTTGACGGCCTTCTCCTTCTTTTCCTTCTTCTCCTTCGCCGGCTTGTCGGCCTTCTTCGCCGTCTTGGCGCGAGCCTCCGCGGCATCCGCCTGGGCCCGCAGTTCCTTCCGGTTCACAACTTTCCGCGCCATCTGCTCGCCGCCGTCCTTCCTCGGGTGGTGTTCGGTGCATCCGCCGGGCGCCGGCCCGGGGGACGCGGCAGTATACAGCCGGGCCGCGGCGCGGCACGTGGCCCCTATACTTGCGGCATGCCTGCCGTGGTCGCCCCGCCCGAGCCCGCCGCACCCTTCCCGGCCTACCGCGGCCTCGACGACGCCGTGCTGGCGGAGCGGATCGAGGCCGTCCGCCGGCGGATGGGCCGCCGGCTCGTGATCCTCGGCCACCACTACCAGCAGGACGGCGTCATCGCCCACGCCGACTTCCAGGGGGACAGCTACCAGCTCTCGAAGAGCGCCGCGGAGCGGGCCGAATGCGAGGCGATCGCCTTCTGCGGCGTCCACTTCATGGCCGAGACGGCCGACATCCTCGCCAACCGGTCGGACCGGGTCGCGGCCCGCGGCGGCCGGCGGGTCACGGTCGTGCTCCCCGACATGGCCGCCGGCTGCTCGATGGCCGACATGGCGGCGATCGACCAGGTGGAGGACGCCTGGGCCGACCTCGGCACCGTCATCGACACCGCCGACGTCACGCCCGTCACCTACATCAACTCGGCCGCGAGCCTCAAGGCCTTCTGCGGCCGCCACGGCGGCATCGTGTGCACGTCGAGCAACGCCCGCGCCGTCCTCGACTGGGCCTTCGCGCGGCGGCGGCGGGTGCTCTTCTTTCCCGACCAGCACCTCGGCCGCAACACGGCGCGGACGATGGGGATCCCCCTCGACGAGATGTGCGTCTGGAACCCCCACGCCCCGCGGCTCGGCGGCAACGACGCCGCCCGGCTCGCGACCAGCCGGGTCATGCTCTGGCAGGGGCACTGCAGCGTCCACGCGATGTTCAAGCCGGAGCACGTGGATGCCGTGCGGGCGCAGCTCCCCGGCGTGAAGGTGCTCGTGCACCCCGAGTGCGCGATGGAGGTGGTGGACAAGGCCGACCTCGTCGGCTCGACGAGCTACATCATCAAGCAGGTCGAGGCTGCCCCGCCCGGCACCTCGTGGGCGATCGGCACGGAGCTCCACCTCGTCAAGCGGCTGGAGAAGACCCATCCCGAGCAGACGATCCGGTTCCTGTCGCCGGTCGTCTGCATGTGCGCCACGATGTACCGCATCGACCTCGCGCACCTCTGCTGGTCGCTGGAACATCTGGAGACGGGCAAGCCCGTCAACGTGATCCGCGTCGACGATGAGACGGCCAAGTGGGCCGTGACGGCGCTGGAGCGCATGCTCGCGGTGAAGTGATGGTGGAGTTGTCACTTCTCGCTGTCGAGCGATGGCACCGGTTCGGGGCTGCCTACACCCTCTCGCGGGACGTTCACCTCGGCCCTCCAGGCCTCGGCTCACTGCATGTCCGCTGCGCTTCGGCCTCCAGCCTGCGCTTGCTCCCATAGCCCCGCTCGAGGGGATAGGCAGCCCCTCGCCGTAACCTTCGTCTTGAGGCACGTTGCGGCTACGCGCACGCCAACTGCGCTTGCGGCACAACAAGAAGCCCGGAGCGCAAGCGACGGGACTCCGGGTGCCGGGCCGCAGTCCCCGCGCTCGCGCTTGGGGCTTCCCGGGACGCCGGGCGTCACGCGCCGGCCAACTGCGCGTGCAGCGCCACGAGGGCGCGGTGGCGGTCGTAGCCGCGGGAGAGTGTCGCGACCGCTGCCGGACGCGGCGTGAACCGCGTGGGCTTGCCAGAGGCGTGGGCCGCGAGGAAGTCGGGCCAGGCGGGGGCCGTGCCGGCGAGCGCCGCGTCGCGGTACTTCGCGAGCAGGGCCGCGCCCCAGGCCGTGCCCTCGGCGGCGCCGTCGCGGATCACGACCGGCGTCGCGAACACGTCGGCGAGCAGCTGGCCGAGCGCCGGCGTCTTCGCGAGGCCGCCGGTGAGCACGATCTCGGAGCGCGGGAAGCCCTGGGCGTCGAGGACGGCGCTCCCGATCCGGAGGTTGAACATCGTCGCCAGGAGCATGGCCTTGGCGGCGTTGCCGGGCGTGGCGTTCGCGGGAGTGAGGCCCACGAGGCAGGCCGAGCCGCCGCGGGAGACGCCGAGCCCCGGTTCGTCGACATGAAGGGCAGGGCGGCAAGTCCGCCGCAGTCGTCGGGCGCCGCGAGCACCAGCGGCATGACGGCGGCGAAGGCGCCGCCGCCCCCCCCGAACATCTCCACGACGGCGTTCAGGGCCGTCGTGCCGTTGCGGAGGAACACCATGTTGATCGGCCGGCCGTCGACCGCGCGGAAGTGGTCGATGCCGCGGTCCACGCCGCGGAACGGCCGGTCGCCCACCGCGTTGGCGCAGACACTCGTGCCGAAGCTCACCGACACCATGCCGGGCGAGCCGATGAGCGAGCCGGCGAGGGCGGCCGGCTGGTCCCCCTCGGCCGGCGCCACGGGGACGCCCTGCGGCAAGCCCAGGAGCGCGCCGCCGCGCGCGTCGAGGCCGCCGCCGTCACCGCCGGCGAGCCGCACCTCCGGCAGGAGATCGCGGAGCGGCGGCACCCGCGGCGCCCCGGGCGCGCGGGCCACGAGGGCGTCGAAGTCGGCGAGCAGCCGGGCGTCGTAGTCGACGCCGTCGGGCCGCAGCGGAAACATCCCGGAGGCGTCGCCGATGCCGAGCGTCCAGCGGCCGGTGAGCAGCCGCGCGAGCCAGCCCGAGGGCGTGGTGATCCGCGCGGTGCGGGCGGCGAGTTCGGGCCGGTTGCGGATCGTCCACAGCCAGCGGGCGACCGTGAGTCGCTTGGGCACCTTGACGCCGAACAGCTCGGTGAGTTCGTGCCCCTCGGCCTCGTTGCGGCCGTCGCACCACAGCCGCGCCGGCCCGAGCGCCGCCCCCGCGCCGTCGGCGAGCACCTCGCCGTGCATCTGTCCCGAGATGCCGATCCCGCGGACCTCCATCTCCACGCCGGCGGCCGCGAGCCTCGTCCGCAGGTCGGCCATCGCGGCGGCGAGCGCCGCCTCCCAGTCGCCGGGCCGCTGTTCGTAACACTCGGGCCCGAGGCCCGGCACCATCCCGTAGCCACCGGCGCCGTGGGCGAGCACGCGGAGCGACTCGTCGGCGAAGATCACCGACAGTCCCTGCGTGCCGGCGTCGATCCCCAGGTAGCCCTGCGTGCGTGTCACGTGGTTCCTCCGCGAAGAATGCAAGAATGATGGTTCAGCAATGATGACGGTTCGGCAGGCCGTGCACAGTACCGTCAGGAAGCCCTCCGCGCCAGCGCGGGGAATGCGGAACATCACATCGACGGGCCGTCGCAGAGCCACTCGGCCCGCCGCCCGCATACCCGTCGCTCGCGCTCCGGGCTTCTTGCTGCACGGCACGGCTCGGCATCGTGCCGACCGTGCCTTGGCCGGCCTCCGCCGGCTCGCCTCGCACCCGGCCCTGCGTGCCTGACGAGTTTCCGCCACTCAGCTTTCCATCCGTATACCCGTCGCTCGCGCTCCGGGCTTCTTGGCGAATCGACAGCCAAGGGTGGCGCTGCGAGGGGTCGCCCATTGCCCTGAGAGCCGGCCTTGATGGCAAGCGAAGCCAGGATGGCGCAGCGCAGCCATCACGGAGTGAGCGAAGGCCAGGATGGCCGTAGTGAACGTCCGGCGACGGGGCATGGGCGACCCCGAGCCTTCGCGCGACCGGCCCCTCACCCGTCCCAGCGCTGGGCCGGAGAATCGCCCGGGCCGCGGGTGCCGCAGAAGCACACCTCCATGCCCAGCGCCCGCGCCATCGCGGCCTTGAGCATCGCGCAGCGGTCGGCGCCGGCCGCGTCCCGCGCGTAGGCCACCTGCACGTGGTTGGCCTTGTGGCGGGCCATCAACTGGTCGCGCGACACGCCGTAGGTCACGGCGTGCATGATCGGCCACTCCTTCGTGGTCGCCTCGAGCCGCCGGCGGGTCTCCGCGTCCGGGAGCGCGACGACGCCGGCGCGGCCGATGTCCATGCAGAGCTTCTCGGTCGGGCCCGTGCCGTCGACCCAGATCCGGCTCCACACGATCTCGCCAGGCTTGCTCACGCCGGCGAGCGTGCTGCCACCGAGGCGGAAGTACATCGGCGGCTGGCGGAAGCCCTGCGCGCCCTTCCAGCCGCCGGTGAAGTGGGCCGGCGGGGCGCCCCCCGAGATCTCGAACACCCACACCCACCGGTCGGTCGTGCCCGAGCGGTCCCAGTCGCCCCAGCGGACGTCGTGGAGCGTCGTCTCCACCGGCTCGCCGAGCGCGGCGTGCACGCGGTTCGTGAGCAGGCCGTCGAGGCCGGCGCACTCGTCCACCTCGTTGAAGTGCACGAGCGGTTTGCCCTTGAGGATCACCCGCGACGAGCCGGCGGCCGTGACCGGCGGCCGCTTCGAGTCGTTGAGCATGCCCTCGACCAGGTCGCTCGCCGGCAGCAGGTCCTTGAGTCCCTGCTGGTACTGGATGCCGATGCTATCGCAACCGTAGCGATCGGCGATCCGCAGGGCCGCGACGTACATCCGGCACTGGGCGAGCACCTGCGGCCGCGTGAGCTCCGTCGCCTCGTCGCGGCCGAAATGAAAGCGCACGCCGGCCTGCTCGAGCCAGCGGAAGACTTTGCGGGCCTCGGCGTCGGAGACGAGCGTGGTCTCGTGGTAGAGGGCGCTCTGGCTGAGCCGCTCCTTGAACACGCCGGTTGCGTGGAGCAGCCGGTCGGGGATAATCGCGTTTTCCATGCCCATGCAGCCCTCGTCGAACACGCCGAGGAGCGCCTTGTTGCGGCGGAGTTCGGCCGCGAGCGCCTCGGCGGCCTGGGCGACCGGCCGCGGGATCCGCACGCGGCCGATCGGCACGACGTGGCTCGTGTCGTGGTGGACGGTGCGGCGATCGAGCCAGGCTCGAAGGTGGCGGTCGAAGGTCGGGCTCGAGAAGTAGTCGGCCCAGAGCGTGGAGTAGGGGACGCCCGACTTCGTCAGCGAGCCGTTGAGGTTGAGCATGCCGACG
>JBJTPA010000092.1:0-3991 GCA_046074885.1 Planctomycetaceae bacterium | reverse complement strand
CCCTCGACGTCGCAGCGGCCGAGCAGCGGGCAGGGACGGCAGTGCGCGCCGGACGTCCACGTCTCGAGGTTCTCCCGGTTGAAGATCCAGGGCTTCGCGGCGAAGGTGCCCGCGACCCACTGCCAGGAGAGGTGGTTGCTCGCCGGGTCGCCGTCGAGGAGGTGACGGACGAACCAGTCGGCGCCGGCCCGCCACCGCACGCCGCGGACGTGCACGAGCCACGATGCCAGCCACATCCGCTCGTGGTTGTGGAGGCGGCCGGTGTCGTGCAGCTTCCGCACGAAGGCGTCGATGCACCGCATGCCGGTGGCCGCGTCGAGCACGTCGTCGGGCACTTCGTCGAGCGTCGCGGCCCGACGGGGCATGGCGGCCGGCGGCTCCACATCGACGCCGATCCCGTCGCCGAGGGCGGCGTGGACCTGCCGCCAGTAGTCGCGCCACCCGAGCTCCGACACGAACTTTTCCGCCTGGGCCGGCACGTCCACTCGGGCCAGGGCCGAGTCGCGGACCTCCGCGAGCGAGAGGACGCCATGACGGATCCAGGGGGACAGGCCGGTGACCGCCCCATCGACGTGGTTGCGGGTGCGGGCGTAGGTGACCGGGTCGATCGTGGCGAGGGCCTCGACAGCGGCGGACCGGCCGCCGCGGGGCGTTGCCCCGACCTCCGGGGCCGACCGCGGATCGCTCGCGTCCGGAAACGCCGCCGCCAGCGCGGCCGTCAGGGGGCCGCGGGGCAGCCGCACGAGCGGCGACAAGTCGCATGGATCCGGTCCGGACATGCCGGCCACCCTCCGTGATGCCGCGCCAGCGGGCAGGCGAGTGCATCGAAACTGCGCCCGGCTGCCGCCCGCGCCTCGGCGGGGTGTGCGGCCGGCGACGGGCGACATTGTGCCGCGGGGGCTGATTTCGTGGCACAGCGACCTTTCCGCGGGTCCGGCCGCCGGCGGCAGCGAGGCCGCGGCACGCGGTTTGCGGAATAGGTTCGTATCGCCGCCGCGGCTCGCGCCGCCGTCGCGTCTCTCCGTCCAGCCACCATCCAGATGGATGCCCCGTTACGGCTTGGGTGGGCCCTCCGCCTAGCTCGCCCAGGCCGGGGCATGCGCCGAGCCACGGCTCCGGGCGTCGCTTGTGCGTGGCGCCGCGGCCGCTGTAGCCTGCCCGCCCCCTTTCCGGCGGCCCGTCCGTGAAGCTCATCATCGCGATCATCCAGCCGCACCGGCTCGAGAGCGTGAAGCAGGCGCTCTCCGAAGTCGAGGTCTTCCGGCTCACGGTGCTCGACGTCCAGGGCTTCGGCCGCCAGCGCGGCCACGCCGAGACCTACCGCGGCCGCGAGATCACGGTGAACCTGGTGCACAAAGTCCAGCTCCAGATCGCGGTCAACGAGGACTTCGTCGAGCCCACGATCGCCGCGATCGTCAAGGGCGGCCGCTCGGGCGAGCGAGGCGAGATCGGCGACGGCAAGATCTTCGTCCTGCCGATGGACGAATGCGTCCGCATCCGCACCGGCGAGCGCGGCCGCGACGCGATATGACGAGCCGTCCTCCATGCACGATGCCGACCTCATCCTGACCCTCACCGGCGCGCTCACGGCCGCGCTCGCGCTCGGATACGTCACGCAGCGGCTGCGGCTGTCGCCGATCATCGGCTACCTCGTCGCCGGCGTCGCCGTCGGCCCCTTCACCCCCGGCTTCGCGGCCGACCGGCACGTCGCCGGGCAACTCGCGGAGGTGGGCGTGATCCTGCTCATGTTCGGCGTCGGCCTGCGCTTCCACCTCCGCGAACTCGTGGCGGTGTGGCGGGTCGCCGTGCCGGGAGCGATCGCCCAGAGCGCCGCGGCGACGCTCCTGGGCGCGGCGCTGGCCAGGATCCTGGGTTGGGACTGGACGGCCGGCCTGGTGTTCGGCGGCGCGATGTCCGTCGCCAGCACGGTCGTGCTCGTCCGCGTGCTCTCCGACGCCCACTCGCTCCACGCGCGGGCGGGCCACGTGGCCGTCGGCTGGCTCGTGGTGGAGGACCTGCTGACGGTGGTGGCGCTCGTCGTGCTGCCCGCGGTCGTGGCCGGCGGCCCCGGCCCGCCGCTCCCGGTCGCCGTCGGCACGGTGCTGCTCAGGATCGCCGCCCTCGTGGCCCTGCTCGCCGTGGCGGGCGGGCGTCTCATCCCCCGGATGCTCGAGGGGATCGCCGTCACCCGCTCCCGCGAGCTGTTCACGCTCGCCGTCCTCGTCACGGCGCTCGGCATCGCGGTGGGCTCGGCACAGGTGTTCGGCGTGTCGATGGCGCTGGGGGCGTTCCTGGCCGGCATGATCGTGGGCCGCAGCGAGTTCGGCCTGCGGGCGGCGGCGGAGGCGCTGCCCGTGCGCGACGCCTTCGGGGTTCTGTTCTTCGTGTCGGTCGGCATGATGCTCGACCCCGCGGCCATCCTGCGGGATCCGGCGCCGCTGGCGGCGACGCTGGCCATCGTGCTCGTGGCGAAGCCGGCGGTCGCCCTCGCCGTGTCGCGCGCCGCGGGTGAGCCGGCCCGGGTCGCGCTGCCCGTCGCCGCCGCGCTCGCGCAGATCGGGGAGTTTTCCTTCATCCTCGCCGCGCTGGGCCGCGACCTCGGCGTCCTGTCGGTGGCGGCCATCGACGCGCTGGTGGCCGCGGCGATCGTCTCCATCACGCTCAATCCGCTCGTCTACCGGACCGCAGCCGCGTTCGCCGCCCGGCATGCCGGACTGGAGCCCGACGGGATGGTCGAACCTGAGCCGGAGCCCGGCGATCCGGCCCATCGGGCGGTGGTGGTGGGCTACGGGCCCGTCGGCCAGACCGTCTGCCAACTGCTCCTCGACAACGGGATCGAGCCGACGGTCGTGGAACTGAACCTCGACACGGTCCGCCGGCTGCGCGCGTTCGGCGTGCCGGCCGTCTACGGCGACGCCGCGCGGCCGGAGATCCTCGCCGAGGCGGGGATCGGCCGCGCCCGGCACCTCGTGCTCACGGCCGGCGCCGAGGGCGTCGAGGAGGTCGTCCGCCGGGCGAAGGAGCTGCATCCGGGCGTCCACGTCCTGGCGCGGGCACGGTACGTCCGCGAGCTGCCGCGGCTCCGGAACGCCGCCGCGGAGGAGGGGTTCGCCGACGAGGGGGAGGTGGCGCTCGCGCTCACGGCGAGGATCCTCGAGTATCTCGGCGCCACCGCCGAGCAGGTCGATCGGGAACGGCGGCGGATCGAGGACACCTTCCGCGCGGGGTGAAGGTGGCGTAGTCCTGGAGTGGGAAGAAAAACATCTCTCCCTCTCCCTCTGGGAGAGGGCCGGGGTGAGGGTGGCGCGGGCGTTGCCTGATACGGCTCCCACCTGATCCTCGCCCTGACGAGATCGCCTCGTCTCGTGGCCCAGTCGCCTCGCGACTGGAATCCGGGCCGTGGATCGCCCGCAGAAACCGGTTGCGAGGCAACCGGACCACGAGAAATCCGGTTGCGAGGCAACCGGACCACGGGTTGGCGTGCGGCCACGCATCCACATGGCCCCGGCTGAGCACGCGCCGGATCAGCCCTGCTGCGGGTGGAGCCGCGGGGCGCCGCCGAGGGCGAGGCGGTTCACGGCCGCGAGGAAGGCCTTCGCGGCGGCCTCGAGCGAGTCGGTCGAGACGCCGCGGCCCCGCTGCACCTGGCCGGCATGCTCGAGCTCGACCGTCACCTCGCCCTGGGCGTCCTTGCCGACCGTGACGGCCTGCACGCGGAAGTCGCGGCACACGGTCGTGATGCCGGTCAGCTTCTCGATGGCCAGGAAGATGCCGTCCACGGGGCCGTCGCCGGCCGTGATCGTCACCGACTTGGGCGTGCCGTCCTGGATCACGCGGAGGGTCACCGTCGGCGTGGCGCCGCTCTCGCAGGCGAGCGTGTACCCGTCGTAGATGTACTGTTCGGGAAGCGCGGAGAACTGCATCTCGCAGAGGGCCGCGATGTCGCCGTCGTAGATCTCCTTCTTGCGGTCGGCGAGCACCTTGAACCGCT
>JBJTPA010000091.1:0-4690 GCA_046074885.1 Planctomycetaceae bacterium | reverse complement strand
ATCCTCGCGCAAGAGCACGTCGCAGTGCCGCACGAGGATCACCCGGTCCATCGTCAGCGTGCCGGTCTTGTCGGTGCAGAGCACGTCCATCGCGCCCAGGTTCTGGATCGAGTCGAGCCGCCGGACGATCACCCGCTTCCGCGACATCCCGATCGCGCCCCGCGACAGGCAGACGCTCACGATCATCGGCAGCATCTCCGGCGTGAGGCCGACGGCCACGGCGAGGGCGAAGAAGAAGGCCTCCCACCAGTTGCCCTTCGTGAGGCCGGTGACGACGAACACGACCGGCGCCATGACCGCCACGAGGCCCACCATGAACCAGGTGAACCGCGCGACGCCGACGTCGAAGGCGGTCGGCGACTCCGGCGCCTCGAGCGACGTGGCCACGCTCCCGAGCACCGTGCGGCGGCCGGTCTCGACGACCACGGCCTCGGCGGAGCCGCTCGACACGCTCGTGCCCAGGCAGCAGATGTCGGCGAGCGCGACCGCCGGCGCGCCGGAGGCGTCGGCCGCGACGAACTTCTCCACGGGGAACGATTCGCCGGTGAGCGCCGCCTGCGTGACGAACAGATCCTTGGCGGCGACCAGCCGCACGTCGGCCGGCACCATGTCGCCGGCGGCGAGCCGCACCACGTCGCCAGGCACGATGGTCGCGAGCGGCACCTCCACCGGCGCGCCGTCGCGGAGTGCCGTGGCGTGCACTCGGACCATCGTCCGCAGGTCGGCGGCCGCGGCGTCGGCCCGCCACTCCTGGGCGAAGCGGATCCCCACGCCGATCGCCGCCATCGCGAGCATGAGCCCGGCAGCCGTGGCGTCGCCGGCCACGAGCTCCGAAACCGCCAGCGCGGCGAGCAGGATCACGAGCGGGTTGGCGACGGCCCGCACGAGCACCCGCCAGGCAGGCTCCCGTTCCTCGCCGCCGAGCACGTTGGGGCCGTGGAGGGCGAGCCGGCGGGCCGCCTCGGCGGACGTGAGCCCCAGCGGCGAAGACCCGAGATCGTCGAGCACGGCTGCCGGCTCGCGGGCGGCGGCCGCGACGAACCGGGGCGACGCGTGGATCCGTTCCGGACGGCGGGGCGCGGGCATCGGCGTGACGACTCCGGCGGCGCGGGATTGTACGCCGGGGTGAAGTGCACCGCGGCCGAGTGTCCAGCCACGGCGGGCGCGGCTGAACCCCCGGCGACGCCAACGGGTTGCGCCGCGAACGCTTGTCCGCGGCCCGCCTCCTGCACGACGGTTGGGCGTGCCGGATGGTGCCGAGAGCGACGTGCTCGCGGAACCCGCTCCGGCCGCCATTCCTCGGAAGACGAGTCGCTGGGCCGGTCGCCCCCGCGCGTCGCGCGGTGCGCGGCGAGGCTCGGGCGCAGCGTAGGCCGTCGCCGGCCGTCACGCCTTTCGAGGAGTATGTCATGGGTTTGGTCATGCGAGCGGCCACGCTTGTGGCCGCGGGGTGTGCCGTCGGGGCATCGTTCGCCCGGGGCACCGACGTGCTCGAATTCAACTTCAACACCGGCCCGGCGGGCTGGACGTCGCCGGAGGGCCAGTGGCTCTACACGGAGGAGGGCAGCAACGAAAAAAGCTGGAAGCTGCCGCTGAATGGCACGAACCCAGCGGCGAATTATCTCTCGTCACCGTGCCTCACGATCACCGACAAGACCGTCCGGTTCGACCTCCAGGAGCACCGCTTCTCCTTCGGCACAAGCGGCACCGAGGCGCCGATCACCTACGTGCCGCCTGCCGGCCAGGTGCAGTACCAGCTCGACGACGACGACTGGCGCGGGATCCCGATCACCGCGTGGTATCCGTACGTCGCCCCGGGCGATGGCGGCGACGTGCCCCCAATGCTCGATCCGGCCGCGCTCGCGCCGGGCACGGCGACGCAGCTCGTGGCCGACGGCTGGGCGTTCCAGGGCATGTCGGACGGCTATGATGCCGCGAACCCGAAGTTCATCCGCGGCGCCTTCGAGCTTTCGGGCCTGCCGGTCGGTGGGGAGATCGCGTTCCGGCTCCTCGGGGACCTGGGTGACGCGAAGTTTCCAGCCGATCCCAACCATCCGATCTGGGACGTGAACAACATCCAGATCAAGGGCGTGGTCGAGGGGCCGTGCGCACCCGAGCCGGGTGGCCTCGCGCTTGCGGCCTCGGCCGCCGCGGCTGTCAGTATCGGGGCGTGGCGGGGTCGATCTCGGTGGACCAGGCGTCGATCCCGCCGGCCATGTTCTGCGCCCCGTGAAACCCCTGGGCCCGAAGCCACCGTGTGACGCGGAGGCTGCGGCCGCCATGGTGGCAGTGGACCACGATCCGGCCGTCGCGGTGGGGTTCGAGGAGGTCGAGCCGCTCGGGCACCGTCGCCATCGGCACGAGCACGGCCCCCGGGATGTTCGCGATCGCGTGCTCGTCGGGCTCGCGGCAGTCGAGCAGCACGAACGGCTCGCCCGAGTCCCGGAGCCGCTTGACGGCGTGCACGTCGAGTTCGAGTGGCAGGTCGGGTGCGGTCATGTGGATCATCCTACCGTGGGCGCGCACTGCCGCCGGTAGCGGGCCGGCGTCATGCCAGTCAGGTCGTGGAACAGCCGCGTGAAATGGCTCTGCGACGAGAAGCCCAGGTCGAGCGCCAGGTTCGCGAGCGGCACCGTGCGCGAGCGGAAGGCCTCCAGAGCCGCATGGAGCCGGCGCCGGTTGATGAACCGGTGCAGGCTCAGGCCGGTGGAGTCGCGAAACTTCCGGGCGAAATGGCTCGGTGACAGCCCAACGAGTAGGGCCATGTCGGCAAGGCTCGGGGCGATCCTCAGGTGGGCGTCGATGTGCTCCACGAGGTGGCGGAGCGTGCGGCGGTCGAAGGTGCTCTTGTCAGCGTGCCACTCGGGCATCCCGCCGCCGCCGAGCGCGGCGAGCCGCAGGACGAGTCGCCGTGCCGCCTCGTCCTTGCGGAGCTCCGCATCCGCCTCGTCCGGCCCCGCGTCGCCCGTCAGCCGCTGCATGCAGAAGCGGAGTTCGGGGTCGTCGGGGGCCAGGACGTGTCGCAGGCTCCGCCCGATGTCGTGGCCCTCGGCCGCGAGGCACTCGTGGAGGTGCCGCGCGGGGATGATCAAAACCGCCGATGCGAATCTCGGCTCGGGCGTCGCGAGAAACGTGCGTTGCTCGCCGTCGGCGGGGATGAAGTTCACGGTCCCGCTCGTCTCGACCCATCGCGTCTCGCGGCCGCCGCTGATCCGGCGGATCGCGTGGCGGCCCGCCACCGTCAGGCTCACGGTGTGGGCGACACCCTCCATGGTGACGCACAACGGCCGCGACCCGGCCTCTGCCAGCACCTGGAAGCCGAGCCACGAGTGATGCGGAAACGGCGACAGTCGCGCCCCGTCCACGACCGGCATGCTCCTCGGAGGTCCGCCGGGGCAGAGGCTATTCCGACAGGCCCGCACCGTTGGTCACCTGACGAAAAGCACATCGTTCGCGCGCTCGTGTGGTGCAAAACCGCACCCCTCGTAAGCATGGGATGTTAAATCGTCCCGCGTGGCAAGACACGCGGACCGGCGGATGGTTCATTCCTCGCCAGCCGGGCACGACGTCCGGTGCACCCACGTCACGGAGGTCGAGATGAAAACGCCGAAGTCCATCGAATTCGGGAAGGCCGCCATCCTCGCCATTGCCGAGATCAAGGCCGCCATCGCGGCGTTCGATCGCGGTGACACCAACGCGTTCGACGTCCTGGAGGCCGTCCGGGCGGCGGCCGCTGCCCGCTGTGTCACGATCCGGCCGCGGCTCCAAAGGGCCCGGCGGCGCGCAGCCTGACGTCCGGCGGAGGGGCACGCGTGAGGAACCCATGAGCGTTCGGGCTTTCTCTGTGGGCGTCATCGCGCCCGGGACATCCAGGAGTTGGCAGGCTGGGCAAGGCGGATAAAACCGATCCGCCGCGGGTGTCGTGCGTAGGATTCTCCAGTCACGGAGGACTTTCATCATGGATCCCCACTTCCACGAGTACCTCGCCGCCATAGCCGGGATGCACGACGTGTATGGCGACCGCCCCGATGAGCATCCGACCGAGTTCCACGAGGACCACGTGAGCGTGGTCGCGGAGGAGCCTGCGGTGGCCCCGGCCTGACCGGACGGGCATCCCGCGGCGAACGATCCCCGACAGGGATCCAACAAACGCGGTCTCACTCGGGGAAAACACAGAAAGGGTAGGTCACCCGGCTCCAAATCCGGCTCCACGCGTCTGTGTCGACATCACGGGAGGGGCAATCGCCGAAAAGGAGGCGCCAGATGATCTCGAACCGTATGGAAGCCACGGCTCTCACGTCGGAGAATTGCAGGCCGACCGAGTAAGCCAGCCTGCGATCCTCGCGGTTCTGGCTGAGCCAATGTGGCTAGTAGATTGGCGGCGCTTCGTGCACAGCCCCGCAAGGATCTTCAAGCCATGCCCGTACTGCTCCAGACGTCACTTCTGCTGATCTGCTCGAACGTATTCATGACGTTCGCTTGGTACGCCCATCTCAAGGACATGGGCGGCCGTCCGTGGTTCATCGCGGCACTGGTCAGCTGGGGCGTGGCGTTGGCCGAGTACCTGCTGCAGGTGCCCGCAAACCGGATCGGCTACACGACGATGAACCTCGGGCAGCTCAAGATCCTGCAGGAGGTGATCGCGCTCAGCGTGTTCGTGCCGTTCGCAGTGCTCTACATGAAGCAGCCG
>JBJTPA010000090.1:0-3617 GCA_046074885.1 Planctomycetaceae bacterium | reverse complement strand
GTCGTCCGGTACAGCCTCGAGGCGATGGGGATCTTCTAGGCTCCGGGTAGGCTCCGGGTTTCCGGCTCCGGGCTCCCCGCATGCGGCACGGGTTCGCGTTTGACGTCGAGGCGGTCAGCCCCGGCGGCGCGCGGGCCGGCCTGCTCACGACGCCCCACGGGGCGGTTCAGACGCCCCTGTTCATGCCCGTCGCCACGGCGGCGACGGTCAAGGGAGTGGACATCGGCCGGGTGGCCGAGACCGGGGCGGGGATGATCCTCTCCAATGCGTATCACCTCCACCTCCGGCCCGGCGAGGAGACGGTGGAGCGGGCAGGGGGGCTCGCCGCGTTCATGGGCTGGAACGGACCCACGCTCACCGACTCGGGCGGCTTCCAGGTCTTCAGCCTCGCGAAGCAGGTCAAGGTGACGGAGGAGGGTGCCTTCTTCCGCTCGCACATCGACTGCACGCCCGTCGAGTTCACGCCCGAGAACTCGATGCGGATCCAGGAGCGGATCGGGGCCGACGTCGCGATGCAGATGGACCACGTCGTGCCGTTGCCCGCGCCGCGCGAGGTGGTCGCCGACGCGATGCTGCGGAGCGTCCGCTGGGCCGCGCGGTGCCGGGCGGCGCACCACCGCGGCGACCAGGCGCTGTTCGGGATCGTGCAGGGGGGGCTCGAGGCCGACCTGCGGGCCGAGAGCGCGGCGCGGCTCCGGGAGATCGGCTTTCCCGGCTACGCGGTGGGCGGGCTCTCCGTCGGCGAGGGGCCCGAGGCGATGGTGGCGGCGCTCCATGCCACGGTGCCGCACCTGCCGGCCGACCGGCCGCGGTACCTCATGGGCGTGGGCCAGCCGTGGGATCTCGTGGCGGCCGTCGCGGCCGGCATCGACATGTTCGACTGCGTCCTGCCCACGCGGTGCGGCCGCAATTCGCTCGTCTACACGTTCGCCGGTCCGCTGCGGCTCCGCAACGCCGTGCACGCGACGGACGACCGGCCGCTCGAGGAGGGCTGCCCGTGCGTCGCCTGCCGGCACGGCCGCGGCTACCTGCGGCACCTGTTCCTCGCCGGGGAGATGCTCGGGCCGGTGCTCGCGAGCATCCACAACCTCGCGCTCTACCAGCGGCTCGTCGCCCGCCTCCGCGCGGCGATCGTCGCCGGCCGCCTGGCGACGGAGGCGCCGGCCCTCGCCGTGGCCCTCCGCGGCGCCGAGTCGCGAGGGACCGAGCCGCCCGGCTGACGGGCCCGCGGCGCCCGCCCGGCGTCATGGCGGTCTTGTCCCCCGCGCGCCGCGGGCACTACATTTGCCCGGTTGCGCGGCCGCCGGCGACGCCGGTCCCCGGTCCTCCCCGAGACGACGATGACGTTCCCCGCCGTGATCCCCCCCGCCGTCGCCGTGCTGCTGGCCGACGCCGCCGCGCCGGCCGACCAGCCGGACTTCATGCGGAACCTCGTGAGCACGCTGCCCATCGCGCTCATCGTGCTCGCCGCCTGGCTGCTCCTCTTCCGTCCCGAGCGGGAGAAGCAGCGCCGGCAGCAGGAGCTGCTCGCCACCCTCAAGAAGAACGACCGCGTGATCACGTCGGCGGGCATCGTCGGCACGGTCGCGAACGTGGACCGGCCGAACGACCGGCTGACGCTCCGCATCGACGACTCGGCGCGGATCACCGTGACGCTGTCGAGCGTCGCCCGGGTGCTCGGCGACAAGCCGGCCGCCGAGTCCGCCGCCGACTGAAGCCACGAAGGAACCCCGCCATGCAGATTCCAGGCATCCCCGTCGCCCTGCTCGCCCAGGCCGCATCCGCGGCCCCGATCCCGGCCGAGATCCCCTGGTACCGGGAGCCGTTCGGGCAGGCCCTGGTCGTGCTCGCGGCCGTGGCGGGCCCGACGCTTCTCGCCTGGCTCCTCGCGAAGCGGCTGCGGGCGGCCGACATGTGGGGCCGGATCGCGACGGTGCTCGTGGCGGCGACCTGCGGCTGCCTCGTCACGTGGTGGAACTGGCCGCCGCGGCTGGGCATCGACCTCAAGGGCGGCCTGATCCTCGTCTACGAGGTCGATGCGGCGAAGGAGGCGGCCCGGAACCGCGAGGCCGGCGGCGCCCAGCCGGCCGACATGGACAAGCTCGTGACCGCGGTCAGCCGCCGGGTCAACCCGGGCGGCCAGAAGGAGGTCACCGTCCGCCGCTACGGCCTCGACCAGATCGAGGTCATCGTGCCGGAGGTGGACCAGGCGGAGGTGGACCTCATCAAGCGGATCGTGTCGAGCGGCGGCGCGCTCGAGTTCCGCATCGTCGCCAATCCGCGCGACGCGCGGCACCAGGACGCGGTCGAGGCTTCGCAGGCCGCCGCGGGGGCGACCGTGACCCTCGGCGGCCGGGCCGTGGCCCGCTGGGTCGAGCTCGACCCGGTGAAGGTCAGGCCCGACCCCGGGCTCGTCACCCGCCAGGCCGCGGACGGCCGCACCGAGGTGCTCGTCATGCTCGACGAGGAGAACGTGACCGGCGAGGACCTGAGCCGCTGCGGGCCCGGCTTCGACCAGAGCATGCAGCCGTGCGTGCGGTTCAACTTCAAGGCCGGGGGCTCCAACCGCTTCGGCGCGCTGACCTCCGACAACCTGCCCGACCCGGCCAACCGGCTGGAGAGCCGGCTGGGGATCGTGCTCGACGGGGTGCTCCAGTCGGCGCCCGTGATCCGCGAGACCATCTCGGCCAACGGCCAGATCACCGGCAACTTCAAGCAGGAGGACGTGGACGTCCTCGTCGAGGTGCTCAACGCGGGCAGCCTCCCGGCCGCGCTCGTCCACGAGCCGATCAGCGAGCAGAAGATCAGCCCACAGCTCGGGGCCGACACGATCCGGTCCGGCGCCCAGGCGATGCTCCTGGCCACGATCGTCGTGCTCGTCTTCATGCTCGCCTACTACCGCTTCTCCGGGTTCGTCGCGGACCTCGCGGTGCTGCTCAACATCGTGCTGGTCGTCGCGCTGATGATCTCCCTCAAGGCCGCCTTCACGCTCGCCGGCCTCGCGGGTCTCGTGCTGTCGGTGGGCATGGCGGTGGACGCCAACGTGCTCATCTACGAGCGGATGCGCGAGGAGCTCGACCGGGGTGCCGCCGTGCGGATGGCCATCCGCAACGGGTTTCAGCGGGCCTTCTCCACGATCGTGGACTCAAACCTGACCACGCTGATCACGGGGGTCGTGCTGTATTTCATCGGCACCGACCAGCTCAAGGGCTTCGCGGTCACGCTCGTCCTGGGGCTCACGCTCAACCTGTTCACGGCGGTGTTTTGCTCGCGTGTGGTGTTCGACCTCGCGGAACGGAATCACTGGATCCGTCGGCTTTCGATGGCGCGGCTCTTCGGGCAGCCCAATCTCCGGTTCGTCACCTGGATGGGGCCGGCGATCGCGTTTTCCACGCTCTTCATCCTCGCCGGACTCGGTGCCGCATGGCTCCGCGGGCAGGGCCTGTTCGACATCGACTTCACCGGTGGAACGAGCGTCCAGATCTCGTTCAAGCCCGGGCAGGCGCTCGACATCGCGGAGGTGCGCCGGGCGGTGGCGGTGCTGCCGGACGTCGCCGTGAGCGCCGTCACGGCAGGGGACGGCGGGGTGGGCCTTCGCTACAAGATCGACACGTCGC
>JBJTPA010000089.1:0-19529 GCA_046074885.1 Planctomycetaceae bacterium | reverse complement strand
GCCGACGAGCGCCCGGCTGAACTCGCCCGACAGGCACCCGGAAAGGCAGATGAGCCCCTCGTGGTGGGCCGCAAGCAGCTCGCGGTCGATCCGTGGCTTGAAGTAGAACCCCTCGAGGCAGGCGCGGGTCGCGAGTTGCAGGAGGTTCGCGAAGCCGACGCGGTCCTGCGCCAGGAGCGTGAGGTGGCAGGCGGCGTCCTTCTGACTACCGGCGTCCTTCTGGAACCGGCTGCCGGGGGCGATGTAGGCCTCGTAGCCGATGATCGGATTGATGCCGGCCGCCTTGGCGGCCTCGTAGAACTCCAGCGCCCCGTGGAGGTTGCCGTGGTCGGTGATCGCCAGGGCGTTCATGCCCAGCTCGACGGTCCGCGCCACGAGCCGGTCGATCGGGCTCGCCCCGTCGAGGAGGCTGTAGTGGCTGTGGCAGTGGAGGTGGGCGAAGGACTGCGCGCTCATCCGTGGGCCTCGCGATGGACGGCCCAGTGTAGCCGACGGCTGCGGGCCGCCCGTCCCGGCGTCAGCCCTCGGCGTCGCCGATGCGGCGGAGCATCTCGGCGAGGCGAGCCTGGAGATCGAGCAGCGACTGCCACGCGGGGAAGTCGAGCTCCACGCGGTCCTGCCCCGGCCGCACCACGACCTCCTCCGCGGCGCCGTGCAGGACCGACGCCACGTACTCGAGCAGCTCGCTCAGCTCCGCCGACTGTGCCGGGCTCAGCCGGCCCGGCAACGGCGGCGGCCCGGCGGGCAGCAGCGGCGAGCGCACGTCCGACACGTCCTCGACGATGTCGGACTTCTGCGCGGCGATCCTCTCGAGACGCTCGCGCATCTGGCGGGCCCGCTCCCGCCCGCCCGCCGGATGGCGGCCGGCGACCTCCGCGATCCGCCGGTCGATGTCCTCGTGGGAGCCGACGAGGAGGAGCGACCGGCCGAGGGCGATCATGTCGCCGTCCCGCACGATCCGCACCTGGATCTCCTCGCCGTTGACCTTCGTCCCGTTCGTGCTCTCGAGGTCGGTGGCGACGATCTTCTCGTTGTCGTCCTGGAGCTTGAGGTGATAGCGGCTGATCCGCTCGTCGTTGAGCTGGATCGTGTTGCCCTCCTCGCGGCCGATCGTCACCGGCGTGGGCACGCGGTCGAACACGCGTCCCCGGTCGGCCCCGTGCAGGACCCGCAGCGTGATGAATGCCATGCCGTTCACCGGCCGCGGCCCGTCCCGGTGCCCCCACCGTCGGCCGCGCGTGAAGCCTTTCCTGCCCTGGATATACGCTGCGTTGCCGCGGCGGTCAAAGGTCGGCCTCCCGGCCGCCCGGTGGTGACGCCATCTGCCAGCGGCTACGCTGGTCGCCATCCGGTCGGGCGACGTGCGTGTCGCGACCGGCTCCAGCGCGTCCGTAGCTCAATTGGATAGAGCATCGGTCTTCGGAACCGAGGGTTGGGGGTTCGAGTCCCTCCGGGCGCACTCGACGGGCTTCACTCGGCCGCGGGCGGCGGGACCTCGAGAAGGATGACGCCGTCGGCGTCGCGGACCAGCAGCGAGCGGCATTCGACGCGGCCGGCCTCGAGCGTCTCGATCGGCGCGGCCAGCCGCTCGTCCGTGAGCACGGCGGCGCGGATCGCGAGGCCCAGGGCCAGGAACAGGAGCGGGTAGACGGTCCAGCGTTCGCGGCTCGTCATGTCAGTCGCCATGCCTCTCGCGAAGGCGGGCCGAGAGCCGCAGGATCAGCTGCACCCGCTCGAACTGGTCGAGCCAGTCGGCGGTCGCCGCGGCGAGCGCGTCGGCCGCGGGGGGCGCCACGCCTGTCGCACAGCCGGCCCCGAGGCTCGCCCGGGCCGCCGCGCGGTAGGCCGACAGCGTGCGGTCGCCGTAGAACAGCACCGGCGTGAAGTCCTCGCTGAAGAACGCCGCCACCGGCACCCGCTGGCCGCCGCAGACCTTGAGATGCGCCGCGACGTCGGGGAGCGCGTCGCGGTCGAGGAACTTCAGGTCGATCGCCGGAGCCGCCGCGGCGAAGCGGGCGAAGATCGGGCACTGGTTCACGCAGTCGCCGCACCACGCGCCGGCGAGCACGAGCACCGGCATCCTGCGGACGAACCCGGCGAGCAGCCGCTCCTGCTCCGGCGCGAGGACGACCCGCGCGTGGACCGCTTCCCACCGCGCCCGCTGCTCGGGCGTGGCGTGCGCCTCCAGAAACCCGGCGTAGGGCAGCGCCCGCGCAAACGCGGACGCCCAGGCCTCGGCCGTGGGAGGAGCGCCCGCATCCGGGACGGGCGCGACGGCTGTGATCGGGGACGGTGCCGGCATGGACGCTGCTCCTGGCGGGACGCTCGACGCGACGAGCATATCGTCGGCGGGAGGATCTGGGCGGTCTGCGGGGCGGTCGCCGCGGCCGGGGCAAGGCCGGAGGCAACGAAACCGCGCGGCCGAGCGGCCTTGACCCGGAACGGACGCGATCCCTACCGTCCGCCGCGCCTGAAGGCCGGGGAGCGGAGACCAACCGCTCCAGCCCGCGGACGACGGTGGCACGGACGCCGCCGCTCGCCGTGGGCCGACCAAGGCCCTCGGAGCACAAAGGCCGACCAATCGCTCCCGGAAACGGTCCAGGTTCTCCGCCCCCCTGGGACCTGGGCCGTTCCGGGGGCCTTTGTGTTGACGGGGTCGCGCGCCGCTCGGGGTCGGGGTGGATGCCACCTCGCCGGACGTTCGCTGCGGCCCTCCGGGCCTCGCTCACTCTGTGCTGGCTGCGCTGCGCCATCCTGGCTTCGCTTGCCAGCAAGGCCGGCTCGATGGCACCCACCCCGACCCCTCGCTCCGTTGATTCAGGGTTCGAGGCGGCGCGGACAGGTGCGCGGCGCTACAATTCGGATATGGGCGAATCACTCGGCAGGCAACGGTTGATCGGCTGGATCATGGCGGCTGTCGCCGTGTGGGGAATCGTCCTCGCCGTCGGGGCGTGGCGGCTCAACCACGACGTGCGGCGGACGGCCGTCGTGGCCGCGTGCGTGGCGGCGTTTCTCGGGTTCTGGGGCGCGATGCTCGCGGTTCGCGCCCGGCGGCTCCGCGGGAGGTGACCATGAGCATCGTGCTGGGTGCGAGCCTCGACAACGGCCTCGTCGCCGTCCGCGACGGTCGGCCCCCGGTGCAGCGGGCGGAGAGCGTCACGGGCCTCTCCATCGGCCAGTACCTCATCCGCCGGCTCTCCGACTACGGGATCCGCCACGTCTTCGGACTGCCCGGCGACTACGTGCTCGCCTTCTACTCGATGCTCGAGCACAGCCCGCTCGACCTCGTGAACTGCACCCGCGAGGACTGCGCCGGCTTCGCCGCCGACGCCTACGCCCGCGTCAACGGCATGGGCGCGGTCTGCGTGACCTACGGCGTGGGCGGACTGTCGCTCGCCAACTCGATCGCCGGCGCGTCGGCCGAGAAGAGCCCCGTGATCCTCATCTCCGGCGCGCCGGGCATCGCCGAGCGGGCGAACAACCCCCGGCTCCACCACCGCGTCCGCGAGTGGCGGACGCAGCTCGAGGTGTTCGACAAGATCTGCCTCGCCAGCCGGGAGATCGTCGATCCCGCGACCGCCTTCCGCGACATCGACCTGCTCCTCGACACGGCCAACCGCCTCAAGGGGCCGGTCTACCTCGAGCTGCCGCGCGACGTGGTCTCGCTCGTGCCCGACCAGATCCGTGCCTACCACCATCCGCCCCGGCAGAGCGACCCCGACGCCCTCGCCGAGGCGGTGCGGGAGGCGATGCAGCGGATCGCGGCCGCCCGACGGCCGGTCATCATCGCCGGCGTCGAGCTGCACCGCTTCGGCCTCCAGGCCGACGTGATCGCGCTGGCCGAAGCCTCCGGGATCGCCGTCGCGGCCACGATGCTCGCCAAGAGCGTGGTCAGCGAGGTGCATCCGCTCTACATCGGCCTCTACGAGGGGGCGATGGGCCGCCGGGAGGTGACCGAGTTCGTCGAGGAGAGCGACTGCCTCATCCTCCTGGGCACCATCCTCACCGACATCGACCTCGGCATCTTCACGGCGAAGCTCGACCCCACGCGCACGATCTTCGCCAACAGCGAGGAGCTGCGGATCAGCCACCACCACTTCCACGGCGTGCTCCTCGAGGACTTCATCCGCGCGCTCGCGGCGGCCCGTCCGCAGGGCGCGCCGCGGGCGCTGCCTCCCGGCCCCGCGGCCGCCGCCGGCGAGTTCACGCTCGCCCCCGACGCCCCGATCACGACGACGCGGCTGGTGCGCCGGCTCGACCGGTCGCTCGACGACAGGACGATCGTCATCGCCGACGTGGGCGATGCGCTGTTCGCGTCGAGCGACCTCGTGATCCGCGGCCAGACGGAGTACATCGCGCCGGCCTACTACACATCGATGGGCTTCGCGGTGCCGGCGGCCCTCGGCGCGAAGACGGCCCGGCCCGACCTGAGGGTGATCGCGCTCGTGGGCGACGGTGCCTTCCAGATGACCGGCATGGAGCTTTCCACGGTCGTCCGCCGCGGGCTGGCGCTGACGGTGATCGTGCTCGACAACAGCGGCTACGGCACCGAGCGGCTCCTCCACGAGGGCTCGTTCAACGACATCAATCCCTGGCAGTACCAACTCCTCCCGCAGGTGCTCGGCGGCGGCACGGGCTACGAGGTGCGGACAGAGGGGGAGTTCGACGCGGCGCTCACGGCGTCACTCGCCGACACCGCGGGCATGAGCCTGATCCGCGTCCACCTCGGCCTCGAGGACCGCAGCCAGACGCTCGACCGCCTCGCCGCCGGGCTGGCCCAGCGGGTCCGGAGCAGCCGCTGACCGCGTCGGCAGCCCGGCTTTCCTCAAGGGTCGCGTCGCTGTCCGTCTGGAAGCCCCAAGCGCCAGCGCGGGGATCGCCCCCTGCCATACGCCCACCCGCATCGTCCCGTCGCTGGCGCTCCGGGCTTCATGGCAACCGGCGTCGCTGTCCGTCAGGAAGCCCCAAGCGCCAGCGCGGGGATCGCCCCCTGCCATACGCCCACCCGCATCGTCCCGTCGCTTGCGCTCCGGGCTTCATGGCAACCGGCGTCGCTGCCCGTCTGGAAGCCCCAAGCGCCAGCGCGGGGACGTGAAGCCGGCCTCACGCAGTCCCGTCGCTTGCGCTCCGGGCTTCACTCACGGAGCGATCCGGTTTCAGCATTGCCTCGCGGCGGAGCTCGGTGCTCGAGATGTCGAGGCGGAACTCCCGCTGCGACACGAAATACGTGACGTCGCGGAGCGCCCGCGGCACGTCGAGCCGCGCCGGATCCTGGAACTCGCCATCCTTCACGCGGCCGAACACCACGAGCCCCCGCGCCTCGCGGGCGATCGTGTCCACGGCCGCGGCGGCCGCGTCCGCCGAGCCGCCGTAGTAGCGCGGATCGGCGAGCCGCACGTAGGTGTCGGCCCCCACGACGAACGTGGCCCGCGGGAAGACGGCGAGCTTCTCGAGGAACGTGGGCGCCCGCGTCAGCCAGAGCCGCTGCGGCGGTGCGCCGCCCGGGCCCGCCGCGAACTGCGCCGCCCGGTCGCGGATCTCCGCGTAGTCGAGCGCGGGCTTGTCCACGTTCGTCACGGAGAGCTCCCACTCCACCGGCCGCTCCGCCACCTCCTCGGCGATCCGGGCCATGAGGCGATGCCCCTCGTGGAGCGGGTCGAACGATCCCGGAAACACCAGCGCGCCCGGCTCCGGCTCCCCCGCGCAGGCGGCCGAGCCGGACGCCACGCGGCACGCGCCGGTCATGAGCCGGCGCCACTCCGGCGCCGCCTCGACGCGGTCGCGGCGGACGGTCTCGCCGGGCCGCAGCAGGCCGGCGGCCTCGCTCGCATCGTGGCCGGCCACTGCGGCCACCCCGTCGAGCAGCAGGGCCGCCGCGAGCCGCTCCTCCTCGGCGCGGGTCCGCGCGGACTTCTCGAGCACGACCTCCGCGAGGTGCGTCGCCGCGAGCGTCTGCACGGCCACGATCACGCGGTGGTCGCCCCGCTTGGGCTCGCGGGAGCGGAGCGCGGCGGTGACCGCGGCGCCGACGGCCCGTTCCGCGGGCGCACCCGGCTCGACGGCCCGCTGCCAGGCCGCCATCGCCAGCCGCCGCGCGGTCCGCGGTGCGCAGTACGACTCCTGGGGCCCGCCGAGCAGGCGATCGACGGCCGCGCGGGCGTAGGGCACGAGCGCCTCGACGACGACGTCGCTGGCGCCAGGCGTGGTCAGCAGCCGCGGGATCGCCGCCGAGCCGCCGCCGCTCGACACGAGCACGAGCCGCATGCCCGCGCGCCCGAGCGCCCCGACGAGGGAACCGTCATCCGGATGATCCATGCCGCGTCCCCGGAGAAGCAGGTCCCGCCGCCGGACCGCGGCGGGCCGTTGCCCCGCCTCCCGAAACCTCCCCGCTTGCCGCCGGTGCGCGGCCGGCCGGTGGACGGCTGGAGCCGCGGCACCGACCCTGCCGATGCCACGGGAGCCAGGAGGGAACATCGCAATGATACCGCACCGCATCCTCGCGGGCATGACGGCGCAGGGAAGTCATCGACGCCTCGCGGCCCGGGCATGGCTCGCGGCCACCTGCCTCTGCTGCGTCGCGGCCGTGAGCGCCGCCGATCTCGCCGACTCGCTCGGGGAGCCGTCGTCGGAGTCGACCGTCGATCCGGCGCCGACGCCCGACCCGCTCGCCGGCTCCCCCTGGGTCGATCCGGCGACCGAGGGCCCCGACGCCGAGCGAATCCTCGCCTCGTTGCTGCCCCCGCGCAGCGATTCGCCCGCCGACTGGTCCGCGCCGCTCGAGCCACTCCACGACTGCGGCGAACCCCGCGTGCTCGAGCCCTGCGTGCCGCCGCCGCCCTGCCATCCGGCGCTGCCGCCGCAACCGTTCGACCTCGTGGGCGTCCGCGGCGATCCCACCTGCGGCCCGATCTACGGCGGGCCCTGCGCGCCGCGAACCGGCAGCCACGACGCCGGCCGCCTCCCGCGGCTGCACCGGGTTCCCGACCGCCTCTTCGACTGGTTCTACCGCAGCCGCTGAGGCTGCTTGTGACGGCCTGATCCTGCCGCCACACTGGTCGCCGTCGGCCGCGGACCGCGGCCGAAGGGAGCGCGTCGCATGCGGGCGGCCATCATCGGCATCGGGGGGATCGCGCGGATCCACGCGCGGGCGCTCGCCGCCGTGCCCGGCGTCGAGCTCGTGGCCGCGACCTGCCGCACCGAGGAGAAGGGCCGGGCCTTCGCGGCCGAGTTCGGCTGTGCCTGGCACGCCGACACGGCGCGGATGCTCCGGCGCGAGAAGCCCGACTTCGTCACGGTCGCCACGCCGTCGGGCGCGCACCTGCCGGCCGTGCTCGCGGCCGCCCGTCGCGGCGTCCACGTGATCTGCGAGAAGCCGCTCGAGATCACGCTCCCGCGGATCGACCGCATGATCGCCGCCTGCTCGAAGGCCGGCGTGACCCTGGGCGCGATCTTCCCACAGCGGTTCAATCCGGTCGTCGCCGCTGTCCACGGGGCCGCCGCCGCGGGCCGCTTCGGGTCGCTCGCACTCGCCGCGAGTGAGGTGCCGTGGTGGCGCGACGACACCTACTACGGCCCCGGCCGCTGGCAGGGCACCGCGGCGCTCGACGGCGGCGGCGCCCTCATGAACCAGTCGATCCACGGCGTGGACGCCCTCCAGTGGATCGCCGGCGCCACGATGCCTGGCCTCGCGCCGGCCGAGAATCCGGTGGAGAGCGTCGTCGCGCTCACCGCCGTGCGGGCGCACGATGCCGGGCGGCTCGAGGTGGAGGACACCTGCGTCGCGGTGCTGCAATTCAAGAACGGCGCGCTTGGCCAACTCCTCGCGGCCACGAGCCTGTTTCCGGGGCAGTTGCGGCGGCTCCTCGTGGGCGGCCGCGACGGCACCGCCGAAATCCTCGAGGAGCAACTCGTCACGTGGCGGTTCCGCGCCGAGAGCCCCGACGACGCGGCCGTCCGCGACCGCCTCGGTGGGACGAGCGGCACGACCGGCGGCGCCGCCGACCCCATGGCGATCAACGACGGCTGCCACGCCCGCAACTTCGCCGACTTCGTGGCGGCCCTGCGGGAGAACCGGCGTCCCGCGCTCGACGGCCTCGAGGGCCGCAAGGCCGTGGCGATCGTGACGGCCTGCTACAAGGCGGCACGGACCGGCCGGGCAGCGAGGGTCAGCGACCCATGACAACGCACTCCCCCCTCGCCCTCTGGGAGAGGGCCGGGGTGAGGGTGCCCCGGCGTCCTCTTCGCGGCACCCTCACCCGGCCTGCGGCCACGCTCTCCCCACGGGATGGGGTCATGAACCCATGAACGCCCCCTTCCGCTACGCGATCTGCAACGAGACCTTCGGCGACTGGCCGCTGGCGAAGGCCTGCGACGTCGCCGCGGAGTGCGGCTACGAGGGGCTCGAGGTCGCCCCCTTCACGCTCGCGCCGCTCGTGACCGAGATCTCCGGCGCCGCGCGAGGGGACATCCGCCGCACGATCGCCCGGGCCGGCCTCGACTGCGTGGGGCTCCACTGGCTGCTCGCGAGGACCGAGGGGTTCCACGTCGCCCACCCCGACGCCGCCGTCCGGACGCGGACCGTGGACTACCTCGCGGCGCTCGCCCGCCTCTGCCAGGACCTCGGCGGCCGGGTGCTCGTGTTCGGCTCGCCGAAGCAGCGCAGCCTGCTGCCGGGCGTGACGCCCGCGGAGGCCGAGGACCACATCGCCGAGGTGTTTTCCCGGCTCGTGCCGGTGCTCGAGACGACCGACACGGTCGTGGCCCTCGAGCCGCTCTCGCCGGCGGAGACCGACGTGCTCACCACCGCGGCCGACACCTGCCGCCTCGTCGAGCGGATCGGCTCGCCCCACGTGCGGCTGCACCTCGACGTCAAGGCGATGGCGGACGAGGCGGCGCCGATTCCCGACGTCATCCGCGCCGGCGCCCGGCACCTCGAGCACTTCCACGCCAACGACCCCAACCTCCAGGGTCCGGGCTTCGGCGCGATCGACTTCGCGCCGATCTTCGCCGCCCTCGACGAGGTCCGCTACGCCGGCTGGGTGAGCGTCGAGGTCTTCGACCATGCTCCCGGTCCGGAGCGGCTGGCCCGCGAGAGCATCGAGTACATGCGGCGCATCGAGGCCGCCCTGGAGTAACGCGTCATGGCCGACCTGCCCCACTTCGAGCCGTCGTCCCGCGCGCACGATCCGGCCGACGGGCCGTGGCACCGCGGCATGACCCGATACCACTGGTTCGTGCTCGTGGTGGCCGCGCTCGGCTGGCTCTTCGACTGCCTCGACCAGCAGCTCTTCACGCTCGCCCGCAAGCCGGCCATGCAGACGCTCCTCGCCTCCTCGACGCTCGACCCGGCGACGATGTCGGTCGAGCAGAAGAGGGAATTCGACGGCAGGGTCGATTTCTACGGCGGCCTCTCCACCTGCATCTTCATGCTCGGCTGGGCGACCGGCGGACTGATCTTCGGCGTCATCGGAGACCGGCTCGGCCGGGCCAAGACGATGATGATCACGATCGTCATCTACTCGGTGTGCACCGGGCTCTCGGCTCTCTCCCGGAATTTCTGGGACTTCGCCTTCTACCGGTTCATCACGGGCCTCGGCGTGGGGGGCGAGTTCGCGGTCGGCGTGGCGCTCGTGGCGGAGGTGATGCCCGACCGGGCCCGTCCCCACGCGCTCGGCCTGCTCCAGGCCCTCTCGACGGTCGGCAACTTCTCCGCCGCCCTGATCGGCATCGGGCTCGGGCAGGCGCAGCTCCACATGGGCACGAAGCTCTACGGCTGGGAGCCGTGGCGCTGGAAGTTCGTGATCGGGGCGCTGCCGGCGGTGCTCGCCCTCGTGATCCGCGCCGGGCTCAAGGAGCCCGAACGGTGGCAGGAGATGAAGGCGAAGGCGACCGCGAGCGGCGAGAAGCTCGGGGGCTATGGCCCGCTGTTCTCCGACCCCCGCTGGCGCAAGAACGCACTGCTCGGCATGCTGCTGGCCTGTGCCGGGGTGATCGGCCTGTGGGGCATCGGCTTCTTCACGCCCGACCTCGTCCGCAGCGTGTTCCGCAAGGCCTACGAGGAGCAGGGGTTCACGGAGCAGGAGATCGCGGGCCGGCTCACGATCTGGCCCGCCGTGGCGATGATGATGATCCAGGTCGGCGCCTTCGTGAGCATGATGCTCACGGCCCGCATCTGCCAGCGGATCGGCCGCAAGCCGTTCTTCGCGATGGCCTTCACGCTGGCCCTGCTCTCCACGGCGTTCGTATTCCGCTACCTCGACGAGCCCCGCGATATCTGGTGGATGCTGCCGATCATGGGCTTCTGCCAACTCTCCGTATTCGCGGGCTACGCGATCTACTTCCCGGAACTCTTCCCCACGCGGCTGCGGAGCACGGGGACGAGCTACTGCTACAACGTCGGCCGGTTCGTGGCCGCCGGGGGACCGTTCCTGCTCGGGCTGCTGACGAGCGTCGTCTACAAGGGCATCCAGAGCCCGGCGTGGATGCGTGAGCCGATGCGGCCGGCCGGCATCACGATGTGCGCGGCGTTCCTGCTGGGACTCGCCGTGCTCCCGTTCCTGCCCGAGACGAAGGGCCGGCCGCTGCCCGAGTGATGGTGGCGCTGTAGACTCCGCCGGTCGCCCGCGCGCGGGCGGCACACCACGGAGATCGCAGGCATGCGGTGGGAAGGGCGGCGGCAGAGCGAGAACGTCGAGGACCGGCGGAACGTGGGGCAGCAGGTGGTCGTGGGGGGCGGCCTGCTCACCCTCGTGATCATGATCGTGCTGCTGTTTCTCGGCGCCGACCCGGCGCAGATCGCCCAGCTCGCGCCCGACCTCGGCGGCCCGCAGGCGGCCCCGCAGGCCGGCGCGGACCCCGCCGACGACGAGAAGGTGCGGTTCGTGAAGACCGTGCTCGCCGACACCGAGGACGTGTGGGGCGAGATCTTCCCGCGGGTGTTCCGCGGCCGCTACGTGCCGCCGACGCTCGTCCTGTTCACGGGCCAGGTGCGGAGCGCCTGCGGGTTCGCGAGCGCCGCGGCCGGCCCCTTCTACTGCCCGCTCGATCGCAAGGTCTACATCGACCTGGCCTTCTACGACGAGCTGAAGCGGCGGTTCAACGCCCCCGGCGACTTCGCCGAGGCGTACGTGATCGCACACGAGATCGGCCATCACGTGCAGAACCAGCTCGGCATCGCGGACGAGGTGCAGCGGGAGCGGTCCCGGGCGTCCGAGAAGGAGTCCAACGCCCTGTCGGTCCGGATGGAACTGCAGGCCGACTTCCTCGCGGGCGTGTGGGCCCGCCGCATGGCCGCCCTGCCGGCCGTGGTGGACGAGGAGGACATCCGCGAGGCGGTGAACGCGGCGCAGCAGATCGGCGACGACCGCATCCAGAAGCGGTCGCAGGGCTACGTCGTGCCCGACGCCTTCACGCACGGCTCCGCCGACCAGCGGGCCCGCTGGTTCATCTATGGACTGAAGACCGAGGATCCGGCCGACATCCCGGACCGGATGGCGCGTGCCTTTCAGGTGGAGACGCCGTGACCCGGCGCCGTGCCGGTCGGCGGCGGGAAAGGATCACGCCCCCGCGTCGATATCCATCGGCGCTGTCCGCCAGGCATGAAGGTTCTCGCAGCATGGGCGGGCAGGAGCCGGCACACGAAGCGGCCACGCGGCCCTGGAGATGGATCTGGGCCGGACGCTGGGTGTTGGCCGCATCCTTCTTCGCGATCCTGCTGGCCCGCCGTGGCCAGCAGTTGTTCCAGCCGCAGGTGTGGGCCGAGGACGGGACGCTGATCGTTTCCGCCTTCATCAACAAGGGCTCGATCGCCTTGCTCGAACCCGGCAAAAAATACTTCCTGCTGGCTCCCAAGCTCATCTCCTGGCTGTCCCTCTCCGTCTCCTTCTCGCACTTCCCGCTCGTCAGCACGCTCATCGCATGGGCGTTCACGGTCGCCGTGCTCATGGCGATCGCCCGTCATCCCAGCCTTCTGAAGGGGGGCGTGCTGCTTGCATTCGCCGTGCTGTTCATTCCCACCGATGCGGAGGCCTTCGGCGTGCCGCTCTATTCGCTGTGGTGGGCGCCCCTGCTCATGCTGGTCGCCCTCTTCTGGAGCGAGCGCGCAGCGCATCTTCCGCTGCGGACCGGCTTGGTGATCCTGGGCGGGCTCTCGTCCCCGCTGATACTCGCCGCCTGGCCACTGTTCCTGATGCGGGCCTGGCTGCAGCGTTACCTGCGGCGGGAATGGGTGGTGGCGGGGGTGGCGACGGCGTGTTGCGGACTGCAAATCGCCGCGATGGCGTTGTCGCGTCCCAGCCCCAGGCAGCCGCGGCTGGCCAACTGCCTCGACATCGACATCGTGCCCTTGTTCTTCGGCCGCTATCTCGTCGGCGAGTTCACGAACCGCCCGCCGCTGCTGGTCGCCGCGAGCCTCGCGGTGCTGGCCGTCGTCGGGGCCGGCGTATGGCATGCCCGCAGGATCCCGGCGGTCTGGTTTCTCGTCTTCCTGCTCCTCGGGTCGATGGTGCTCGGCGTCGTCCGCGTCGGCTCGCTCTGGATCCATCCCGTCTACGCCGGGCCACGCTATTTCTTCTACCCGTTCATCCTGCTCTCGTGGCTGCTGCTGCAGATCGCCGGCGACCACACTGGTAAACGCTGGCTCCGCGGCTCAGCCTTGGCGCTGCTGGCCGTGAGCCTGATCAACTCGCTGCCCCACTTCGGCCGCTTCCACGAGGATCTTCGCTGGCGCGATCACGTCGCCAGCAGCGTGCACTTCGACTCCTATGCCATCCCCGTCCACCTCGATGGGGCGGCGTGCCGCGCCAGGCACTTCGAGATCACCGGGCCACAGGCCACCGCCCTCTTGGCTCGCGACCCGTTCGCGGGGCGGCTCGGGGGCGTGCCCGTGTACCCCCACACCGTCGCGACGGTCGACGGCGGATCGAGGCTGGACTGCGATCGCTGCCCACGGATCGTGGGCGACCACCGCTGGGCAGCCGTCCCCCCGGGTCCGGATGTGCCGGTTGACCTCGCGGTCCTGCGCTCACCGGACGCGGCCGACGGCAGCCCGTTGACGCTCACGCTGCGGCGCGGCGACCGCCTCCTCTTCCGCTCGTCACCGACCATTCCCGGCTTCGAGATGGTCGTCGAGGAGACGGGCACGACGTTCGCCCGGAGCATGCTGCCCTCGACCGCCTGGCAGACTGTCGTGTTCTCCAATCGGCTGCTGCCGGAGACCTTCACGCTTACGATACGGAACCGGGTTTCGGCCCCGCTCCAGTGGGCGGAAATCGGCCTGCCGTCATCACGATCGACTCCCTAGCCTGGATCCAGTTCCCATGCGGATTCTCCTCACCGGTGCCACGGGCTACGTCGGCGGCGTGCTCCTTCCAGAACTCGAGCGCCGCGGCCATCTCGTCCGCTGCCTCGTGCGCCGGCCGGCGAAACTCGAAGGTCGGACCGGGCCGCGGACGGAGGTGCTGGCGGGCGACGCCACCGACCCGGCTGATCTCGCGCGGGCGTGCGCCGGCATCGACGTGGCCTATTGGATGGTCCACTCGATGGAGAGCGGGGTGGACTTCGAGCGGGCCGACCGGCTCGCCGCGGAGCGGTTCGCGACCGCCGCCCGGGAGGCCGGGGTGCGGCGGATCGTCTACCTCGGCGGCCTGGGCGACGACGACGACCGCCTCTCGCCCCACCTCCGCAGCCGCCACGAGGTGGGGGCGATCCTCCGGGCCGGCGGCCACGACGTGGTCGAGTTCCGGGCCTCGATCGTGATCGGCGCCGGCAGCTTCTCGTTCGACCTCGTCCGCACGCTCGTCGAGCGGCTGCCGGTGATGATCTGCCCCGCCTGGCTCGCCACGCCCACCCAGCCGATCGCGATCGGCTACGTCGTCGCCTATCTCGCGGCCGCGATCGACCTGCAGCCGGCGGGCCCGCGGATCTTCGAGATCGGGGGGCCGGACAGGGTCTCCTACGGCGCTATCATGCGGGAGTACGCCCGCCAGCGCGGACTCTGGCGGCTCATGATTCCCGTGCCGGTGCTCACGCCACGGCTCTCCAGCCTGTGGCTGGCGCTCGTGGCCCCGAGGTATTCGAAGGTGGGACGCAAGCTGATCGACGGCCTCAAGAACCCGACGGTCGTCCGCAGCGACGCTGCGCTGCGCGAGTTTCCCATCCGGCCGCGGGACCTCCCCACGGCCGTCCGCGACGCCGTGGCCACCGAAGACTCCGAGTTCGCCGGCAAGCGCTGGGCAGACTTCGCCGACCTCGAGGACCTGCCGCGTCGCTACGGCGGCGCGACCGAGGGCACGCGGCTCGTGGACCACCGCCACACGGTCGTGGCCGTGACCCCCGAGCGGGCCTTCGCGGCCATCGAGCGGATCGGCGGCGACAACGGCTGGTACGCGTGCAATTGGCTGTGGCAGCTCCGCGGCTGGCTCGACCGCGAGATCGGCGGGCCTGGCATGTCCCGCGGCCGGCGCGACCCGGAGCGGCTCGTCTCCGGCGACGCGCTCGATTGCTGGCGGGTGGAGGTGTGCGAGCCCCCGCGGCGGCTGCGGCTGGCCGCCGAGATGAGGATGCCGGGCCGCGGCTGGCTGGAGTTCGAGGTCGTGCCCCGCGACGGCGACGTCACGATCCACCAGACGGCGGTCTTCGATCCCCGCGGCCTTGGTGGACTCGCCTACTGGTACGCGATCTGGCCGCTCCACGAGGTCGTCTTTCGGCGGATGCTCGCGGGCATCGTGAGATCCGCGGTCCGCGCTGGCGGCTCGGCGGACTGACGGGACTTCTTTTTAATACTTGCAAAAACGCAAGAAACGTCGTAAACCCCGCTTTTACGATACCGCCAGTCAGGCAGACTCACCCCTCCTGAGACGTTCAGGAGCCCCGCCCGAGTCGGCTGCCCCTCCGTTCGATGCCATGACGTTTTCCACCCGCTTCGGGAGGAGGGCCGGAGAAGCCCTCGCCACTCCCGCGAGTCACCTGTTCCTGCTCGCCCTGGTCGCCGGTTCGGCGCCGCCCAGCGTGGTCGCATGGGAACGCGAGACCGCTGCGCCGGCCGCATCCCGCCTGCCCGGGTTCGGGCCCGCGAAGCCGCCCGAGGATCCGTTGTTTCCGGTTCTGCCTGGCACGGTCGGTCCGCGCGTGGAATCCTGGGACGGGCCGCGCCCCGATGCAGAGCGACCGGCAGACGCCCCGCTGCCGGCACTCGCGGACCCGCCGGTTTCGTCACCCCCCGGCCCCATGGTGCCCCGGCGCGGCGAGACCTGGGACGAGGCGGCCGAGACCCGCGACGTCATGATCCGCCACCTGGCGCACTCCCCGGCGAATGCTTCCGCGGCATGGTCGTCCGTCGGCGTCGGCCTGATCGCCGCCCTGGCGATCGGGGCGGCGATCGCAGGCTGGCTGCTCCTCGGCCGCACGCGGGCGGACCTCCGGCCGGCGTCGATCGTCCGCGACCATCGGCGCGGCCGCGAGTGAGCGGGAACGTGCCTTAGATGGCTCCCACATGAGCCGCGCGTTTCCGCGATCGCCTCGTCTCGTAGCCCAGTCGCCTCGCGACTGGAATCCGGCCCGCGGATCGACCGCTCAATCCGGTTGCGAGGCAACCGGACCACGGGTCGGATCACGCGTGAGGATCAAGTGTGAGCCGTATTACAGGGCGTCCGTGGGCCGCTGCGGGCAGGCCGCGCCGGCCGCGGCTCCCTCGATCTGGATCGTGGCGTGGTCCACGCGGAACTGCTCCCGCAGGGAGGCGAGCGCGGCGGCGAGCACCGCATCGCGGTCCGTTTCTTGCGGCACGATCAGGTGCGCCGTGAGCGACACTTCCGACGTGCTCGCGCCCCACACGTGCAGGTCGTGCACCTCCGTCACCCCCGGCAGCCCGGCCAAGGCGGCCTCGATCGCGGCCGGATCGACGCCGCGGGGGACCGCGTCGAGCGCCAGGTCGATCGCCTCGCGGAACAGGCCCCACGTGCCCCACACGATGACCGCGGCGATCGCGAGGCTCACGACCGGATCGATCCACGCGCGGCCGGTGCAGGCGATCGCGATCCCCGCCGCAACCACGCCCGCCGACACGGCGGCGTCGGCGGCCATGTGGAGGAAGGCGCCGCGGACGTTGGCATCGCGGCGGCCGCGGACGAAGAGCAGGGCGGTGAGCGTGTTGAGCACGACGCCGGCCGCCGCCACGGCGATCACGGTGAATCCGGCGACGGGCGCCGGGTGCCGCAGGCGACCCGCGGCCTCCCAGGCGATCGCCCCGCAGGCGGCCAGGAGGAGCATCGCGTTGGCCAGCGCCGCGTAGATCGTCGAGCGCCGCAGCCCCCAGGTGTAGCGTCGCGACGGCGGCCGGCGGGCCAGCCAGTTCGCCCCCCATGCGAAGAGCAGCCCCGCCACGTCGCCCGCGTTGTGGCCCGCGTCGGCCAAGAGCGCGAGCGAGCCCGCCCGCGTGCCGGCGGCGACCTCGATCGCCACGAACGCGGCGTTGAGCCCGACGGCGATCGCCACCGCGCGGTCGAAGCGGCCCGGCGCGAGAACATGCGCGTGACCGTGATCATGACCATGACGATGGCCATGACCGTGACCGTCGTGGGCATGGTGGTGTCCGCCGCTCATGCTGCGCGCCACCTCGCGGCGAACGGCCCTGCCCGGCGAAGAGGGTCCCTCGGCAGCATCCGTGCCCGTGGGGTTCCCGTTCCGTGGCTATGTTTCCTGAGCGGATGAGACCGACAGGTTGAAACCGTGTCCTCTCCGTCCGGGCAGGGCCTGCGAACCGATCATGTCGTGAGTTCGTCGATGCGGCGGCGAAAGTCGGGCATCTCGGCGGTCACGAAGGCCGACCAGGCGGCCGGCTGCCAGAGTTCCACGCACACCGCGGCGCCCACCACCACCAGGTCCGTTCCGGGTGCGACCGCGAGGAAGTCGCGGAAGCCCTCGGGCAGCACGAGCCGGCCGCGGCCGGCGAGCGTCACCACCCGCTGACGCGTCGAGAGCAGGCGGCCGACCTCCTGCAGCTGCGGCAGCCGCTGGGAGAGCAGACCCGCGCGCAGCTTCCCACGCAGCACGTCCACGGCCGCGTCGAGCCGCGGCTTCCAGGTCGCGGCCGGCCAGAGGGAGAGGCAGCCCGCCCGCTCCTTGGCGAGCACGAGCCCCGGACCGCCGGCAAGGAGAGGATCGAGGAGCTCTGGCGGCAGCGACAGCCGCCAGCGGTCGTCGAGCGTCCGCACGAACTCCCCGAGCAGCAGGTCGTCGGCCGCGGTCATGCGCAGGGGCGATCGCCACGCTCACGGACCCGCCTCCGCGGGAAGGATCACGGCCCCGAACATCGTGGGCCGCGTTCAGTCCTTTTTGGGCTTCAAACCCATGAAGCGTCAATTTTTGACGCATAAAAGGGCTTAAGTCCCACGGGGCAGCAGTGTAGCGGGCCGCCGAAAAACTGCAAGCAACCCGGTGCCGGCGTGTCGCGGCCACGCCATCAGGGGGCCGTCAGCGAGCCCCGGCCGATTCATCGGCCGCCAGTTCCTTCTGGTAGGCCTTCTGGGCTGCGGCCTCGCGGGAGAGCTTGAATTCCGGCCCCGCCGGGAAGTACTGGATGTCGTCCTTCAGGTAGTAGGCGCTGGGGAGCGTCTGGCCCCCGACGTCCACCTGGCAGCCGGCCAGACCGGTGGCAGCCAGTGCCGCCGCGGCCACGAGCAGGCCGGACGGGGCGACGGTCGAGCGACTGCGGGCGAACTGTCGAAGCATGGGTCTGGCCTCCCGGACACGTCTCCTATCGACCGGCACGACCCGCAAACTTTGACCGACCGGCAGCGGCGGCTGCGGGGCTTGCCCAGCCTGCCCGCGTCCCGACCCCGTCCCCCCAGGCCACCCGGCGTGCCGCGGGGCCGCAGCATTCGGCCGGGCCGGCGGTGTACAACCACCTCCATGAACGGCAAGCCGTCGCGGCGGCCACGACTCGTGTGTGCGGCGCTCGCCGTGCTGGCCGCCGGCGCCGGCGCCGCGGGCCAGGTGGTGGTGCCGCCGAACGTCGGCGTGCCCTCGGGGATCGCCCCCCATCCGACCGCCGACTACGAGGCCGCGCTCGCGGACCTTGCGGAGGGCGACCTGGCGGCGGCCCTCCAGCAGGCGACCGACGAATACGTCGGCTGCACCAAGTTCGGCAACCAGCGCTGGATCGACACGATCGCGGGGGCCGCGATCGTGGGAGAGTGCCAGTACGAGCGGGGCGACTTCGTGCGGGCCATCGCAGCCTACGACGAGGCCCTCGCCATCGCCGCGCAGAACCCGGAGTGGCTGCTGGCGGTGCAGTTCCCGGCGCAACCGCCGCGGCCCGCGGGGGGCGGCCGCGTCGCGACCTGGGGACGCAGCGGCCGCAACACCTCCCCGGCCCAGCTGCCCGACGTGGTCGCGATCCGCATGCAGGGCCCCGACCCGCAGGAGGTGCTGCAGCGCGGCGGCGTGCTGGCCGCCCCCTTCGATCTCCAGATCCGGCCCCAGGAGATCATGCGGTCGCTCGTCATGGCGCTCTATCGCCGCGCGGAGATCCTCGGCCCGCTCGGACACGAGGCGGCGACGGTCGATGGCGTGGCCCGCGGCCTCGCCCGCAGGCCGGCGCCCCCCAACCACTGGTCGCAGGCCTGGATCGACGTGGCCCACGGCACGGCGCTCTGGGCGCAGGGCAAGCCCGAGCAGGCCGCGCCGGCGCTCGCGCGGGGGCTCACGATGGGCCAGGGCCTCGACCACGCCCTCACGCCCTGGGCCCTGATCGTGCTCGGCCGCATCGCCCTCGACGCCGATCGCGCCGCCGAGGCCGCGCGGCAGTTCGAGGAGGCGACCTACGCGGCCGCCGAGTTCGGCGACGCCCGCGCGCTCGAGGAGGCCTTCCGCCTCGCGTTCGCGGCGCACATGCTCGCCGGCACGCGGGGCGCGCCGGCGACGATCCGTGCGGCGTCCGATTCGCCCCTCCTCCGCGACGGCCTCGACGTGCTCCGCGTGCGACTGCTGGCGATGTCGGCCGAGGCGCTCGCCGCGGCGGGCGACGCCCGGGCCGCGGCCGCGACGCTCAAGGAGATCCCCCAGCGGCTCCTCCGTGGCCCCGCCCAGGGCGCCGCGGCGGCCGAGGCCGCCTACGCGGCGGCGGTCGCTTCCTACGCCTCGGGCGATATCGCCGGAGGCGACGCGAACCTCGATCGGGCGCTGGCGGCGGCCCGCGCGCGGAGCACGCGGCTCTTCCGGACGGCGCGGCTCGTCGAAGTCGTCACCGCGGGGTCGAGCGTCTCCGACCGGCAGGCCGAGACGCTGTTCACAAGCCTGCTCGGGCCGCCGACGCCGCGCGACTTCGGCGTCGATCCGCTGGAAACCCTGGCCTGCGTGACCGCACCGCGGCAGGAGGCCTTCGACGCGTGGATCGCGGTGGCGGCCCGGCGCGGCGTGGAGCGGGCGAACGACGCCGTGCTCGATCCGGTCGAGGCGGCCCGGCGCGATCGCTGGCTCGTGGCGCGGCGGCTGGGGGGGCGGGTCGTGGCGGCGGAGCGGCTGCTCACGGC
>JBJTPA010000088.1:0-4375 GCA_046074885.1 Planctomycetaceae bacterium | reverse complement strand
CCGCCCGCCGACCGCCACCCACAACATCCCGTCGCTCGCGCTCCGGGCTTCCTGCACCCGATCATGAAAACCCGCTTTCTTTTCTGCGCCGTCGCCCTCGCGTGCGGCGTTCCGGCCGGGGCCGACTCGTGGCCCCAGTGGCGGGGCCCCGACGGCCAGGGCCACGCTCCCGACGCCCACGACCTGCCCGTCACCTGGAGCGAGACCGAGAACGTCGCCTGGAAGACGCCGCTGCCGGGCCGCGGCTGGTCGAGCCCGGTGATCGCGGGCAACCGGATCTGGCTCACGACGGCCGTCGAGACGCCGCTCACGGCGGAGGAGAAGGAGCGGCGGCTCGCGTGCCAGAAGCTTGCGGGCCAGCTCGCGATCTCCGGGCCGGTCGTGTTCCGGGCCCTGTGCGTGGACCTGGCGACGGGACGGCTGCTCCACGACGTCGAACTCTTCCGCGCGGAGTCGCCGGCGCCGATCCACTCGCTCAACTCCTACGCCTCCCCGTCGCCCGTGCTCGCGGACGACCGCCTGTTCTGCCACTTCGGGGCCTACGGCACGGCCTGCGTGGACACGGCGACGGCGCAGGTCGCCTGGACGAACCGCGACCTGGTCGTGAACCACGAGAACGGCCCGGGCAGTTCGCCCGTGCTGTGGCGCGACCGGCTCGTCCTCACGCTCGACGGCAGCGACATCCAGGAGATCGCGGCCCTCGACCCGGCGACCGGCCGCGTCGCGTGGAAGACGCCGCGCAGCGGCGAACTGCGGGCCGATCCGGACCAGAAGAAGGCCTACGGCACGCCGCTCGTGGTGCCCCTCGGCAGCCGCGACGTGCTGCTCTCGCCATCCGCCGACTGGCTCTACGGCTACGACCCGGACACGGGCCGCGAGCTGTGGCGGCTGAATTACGGGGTGCTCGGGTACTCCGTCGTGCCGCGGCCGGTCGTCGCCCACGGCCTCGCCTTCTTCAGCACGAGCTTCAACCAGCCCGAACTGCTCGCCGTGCGGCTCGGCGACGGCACCGCCGCGCCCGAGATCGCCTGGCGCGAAAAGAAGGGCGTCCCGAGCAAGCCGTCGATGCTCGTGGTGGGCGACGAGCTCTTCATGGTCAGCGACAAGGGGGTGGCGACCTGCCTCGACGCCCGCACGGGCGAACCGCGCTGGACCGAGCGGCTCGGCGGCAACGTCTCGTCGTCGCCGCTGTTCGCCGACGGACGGGTGTACGTCGGGAACCACGAGGGGCAGACGTACGTGTTCCGCCCCGGCACGACCTTCGAGCTGCTGGCGACGAACCCGCTCGACGGCCAGATCATGGCCACGCCGGCGGCGCTCGGCCGGGCTCTCTACCTGCGGACCGACCAGGCGCTCTACCGGATCGAGAAGCCGGACGGGGCGGGGAAGGGCGGACCGTGAGCGGCCCCGCGATCCCGCGCCGTGGCTTCCTCGCCGCGGTGGCCGCGACGGCGGCGGCAGCCCGCGCGACCGCGGCGGATTCCGCGCCGCGCCGCCGCGGCATCCCGCTCGGCTTCGACAACTTCGCCGTCCGGGCGCTCGACTGGGACGTGCCGCAGCTCGTGGACCACGCCGTGGCCCTCGGTTGCGACGCCGTCTTCGTCACCGACTTCGGTCCGTTCCGCGGGAAGACCGAAGACGTTGCGCTCGCCGACCTGCGGGCCCGGGCCGCGGACAGAGGCGTGGCGCTGCTGCTCGGCTCGTGGAGCGTCTGCCCGACCGCGAGGCGGTTCAAGAAGGACTGGGGCACGGCCGAGGAGCACCTCGCCCTCGGCATCCGCATGGCGAAGGCCCTCGGGTCACCCGCCTTCCGCGTGATCCTCGGGGATCAGTCCGACCGGCTGCCCGAGGGTGGCATCGCCGCGCGGATCGCCGACACGGTCGCCGTCCTGAAGCGGTGCCGGCCGCTCGCCCGCGACGCGGGCGTGAAGATCGCGGTCGAGAACCACGCCGGCGACATGACGTCGCGGGAACTGCTCGCGCTCGTCGAGGAGGCGGGGCCGGACGCCGTGGGCGTCAACTTCGACTCGGGCAACGCCTGCTGGGCGCTGGAGGACCCCGTCGCGGCGCTCGACCGGCTCGCCCCGCACGTGCTCACGACGAGCCTCCGCGACACGATGGTGTGGGAGTCGCCCCGCGGCGTCACGGCGCAGTGGACCGCGATGGGCGAGGGCTGCACCGACCTCGCGGCGTTCTTCGACGTCTTCGAGAAGCGCTGCCCCGGCGTGACCGTGAACGTCGAGACGATCTCGGGCTTCGCCCGCGAGTTGCCCATCCTCGACCGCGACTTTTGGAAGGCCTATCCCGACGTGCGGGGCGAGGATCTCGCCGGCCTCCTGGCGCTGGCCCGGAAAGGCAGGGCGATCGGGCCCTTCGCGCCCCCGGAGGGGCCCGGTCGCACGCAGGCGGAGCAGGAGTACCAGCTCGCCGAGCTCGCCCGCAGCATCACCCACTGCCGCGCCGTCCTCGGCCTCGGCGTCCGCGCCGTATGACCACCGCTGCGGGGTGATGACACGGCCTCCACGTGAGTCGCTCGCTGCCGCGACCACCTCGTCTCGTGGCCCAGTCGCCTCGCGACCGGAATCCGCCGCGGACCACGCCTGGCGGGTCGTCACCCTCTCCCGCTCGCGGCTCCGCGTCGCCGGCCCGCGGGAGCACGTGGCGTGGGGCGCACGGACCCTCGGCGACTGGACGTCGTGCCTCGACGGCGCCGCGGGGCTCGTGAACCTCGTCGGCCGCACGGTCGATTGCGTGAAGACGCCGGGGCATTGCGACGAGATCCTGCGCAGCCGCGTCGAGGCAACCCGGGTGCTCGGCACCGCCTGCGTCGCGTCCGGGACGGCCGACTGACGACGGCGGGGCATCGGAGCCCGGCGCCGCTACACTCGGGGCGTGAATGCCCCGCTTCCAGCCTGCGCATCCGGTGCCGACCGCCGCGCCACGCCCCCGTCCGCCGACGTCCTGGCCGCGTGGGACCGTGCGCACGTCTGGCACGCGTTCACGCAGATGCAGGAGTACGAGCCGGTGCTCATCGAGCGCGGGGCCGGCGCCTGGCTCGTGGACGTCGAGGGCAACCGCTACCTCGACGGCTCCGCGAGCATGTGGTGCAACGTCCACGGCCACCGGCACCCGCGGCTCGACGCGGCGATCGAGACGCAGATCGGCCGGGTGGCCCACACGACGAACCTCGGGCTCTCGAACCCGACGACCGTCGAGTTCGCGCGGCGGATCGTCGAGGTGGCGCCGCCGGGGCTCGAGAAGGTGTTCTTCACCGGCGACGGCTCGAGCGCGATCGAGACGGCGCTCAAGATGGCCTTCCAGTTCTGGCGGCAGGCTGAGCCGGCGAGGCCGGAGCGGACGCGGTTCATCGCCCTCGGCGAGGCCTACCACGGCGACACGCTCGGCGCCATCGGCGTCGGCGGCGTGGACCGGTTCACGGCGCTCTTCCAGCCGCTGACGTTCGCGGCCATCCGCGTGCCGTCGCCCGGCGCCCCGTGCCCGCTCACGGGCCGGCCCGCCCCGTCGCTCGACGAGTCGCTCGCGAGCCTCGACCGCGTCCTCGCCGCGCACGCGCACGAGACGGCGGCCCTCGTCATGGAGCCGCTCTGCCAGGCCGCGGCCGGCATCTGGGTGCACCCGCGGGGCTTCCTCCGCGGCGTCGCCGACCTCTGCCGCCGGCACGACGTGCTGCTCGTGCTCGACGAGGTGGCCACGGGCTTCGGCCGCACCGGCACGCTGTTCGCGTGCGAGCAGGAAGACGTGGCCCCCGACTTCCTGTGCCTCGCGAAGGGCCTCACGGCGGGCTACCTTCCGATGGCCGCCACGCTCACGACCGAACGCGTGTGGGACGCGTTCCTCGGGCCGCACGGCGACCGGCGGACGTTCTTCCACGGCCACACCTACGGCGGCAATCCGCTCGCGGCGGCGGTGGGCCTCGAGTCGTTGAACGTCTTCCGCGACGATTCGGTGCTCGAATCTCTGCCGCCGAAGATCGCGCGGCTGCGCGGGCACCTCGACCGCCTCGCCGCGCTCGACCACGTGGGGGCCGTCCGCCAGTGCGGCCTCATGGCGGGCATCGAACTCGCGGCCGACAAGGCCGCGGGGACCGCCTACCCGTGGGAGGAAAAGCGGGGCATGCGGGCCTGCCGCGCGGCCCGCGACCACGGCGCCCTCCTGCGACCGCTCGGCGACGTGGTCGTGATCATGCCGCCCCTGTGCGTGACGCTCGACGAGATCGACGCGCTCGCAGCCGCCGCGGAGGCCGGCATCCGCGCGGCGACGTAAGGCCCCGGAAAGCCGGCTGCGACCGGAATGCGCCGCCCGGTTGCCTCGCAGTGGCCCGGTTGCCTCGCAACCGGAGCGGACCGGATCCCGG
>JBJTPA010000087.1:0-8407 GCA_046074885.1 Planctomycetaceae bacterium | reverse complement strand
GTCGAAGCAGCAGCTCATCGTCTACCCGACCACCAACAGCGGCTACGGCACCAAGTCGGGCGCCCAGTTCTGCACCGAGGAGACGCCCCTCGAGCCGATCTCGCTCTACGGACGCTCGAAGGTGGAGGCCGAGGCGGACGTGCTCGCCAGCGACAATGCGATCACGCTGCGGCTAGCCACCGTCTTCGGCACGTCGCCCCGGATGCGGCTCGACCTGCTCGTCAACCACTTCGTCCACGCGGCCGTCACCGACGGTTACCTCGTGATCTTCGAAAAGGACTTCAAGCGGAACTACATCCACATCCGCGACGTGGCCGACTGCTTTCTGTACTGCATCGCCAACCGCGAGCGGATGGTCGGGCGTCCCTTCAACGCCGGGCTCGACGCCGCCAACCTCTCGAAGGAAGAACTGGCACTCAAGGTGAAACAGCACGTGCCGAACTTCTACATCCATTTCTCGGAAGTGGGCAGCGACCCCGACAAGCGGAACTACATCGTGTCCAACCAGCGGCTCCGCGAGGCGGGATTCGAGGCGAAGCGGTCGCTCGACGACGGGATCGTCGAACTCATCAAGGCCTACCGCATGGCGCGGAAGACGGTCTTCGGCAACTGCTGACCCGCCCATGGCCGCGCCACCGGACGATCCCTGGGCCGACGTCACGGCCCTCGTGCTGTGCGGGGGGCTTGGCACGCGGCTGTCACCGATCGTGGCCGACCGGCCGAAAGGCCTCGCCGACATCGGTGGAAGGCCTTTCCTGGATCGTCTCCTCGATCAGTTGGCCGACGCCGGGCTTGGGCGGGCGTTCCTGTGCACCGGCCACATGGCCGCGAGCATCCGCACGGCCTGCGGCGACCAGCATGGCGGCATGACGCTCGACTACTCCGCGGAGGACCGCCCGCTCGGCACCGCCGGGGCGCTCCGCCTCGCCCTGCCCCGCGTCGCCACCCGCAACGTGCTCGTGCTCAACGGTGATTCCTACTGCCACGTCGACCTGCGGGGCTTTCATGCCACCTACCTGGCGGCCACGAGAAAACCCGCGATCGTGCTCGTCGAGGTTCCCGACGCGGCCCGGTTCGGGCGGGTCGAGTGCGATGCGGAGGGCTTCGTGCGCCGCTTCAGCGAAAAGTCGTCGGAGTCGTCGCCGGGCGTGATCAACGCCGGCATCTACCTCCTGCCGACCGACCTGCTGCGGACGATCCCCGAGGGCCGCGCGGTGTCGCTCGAGAGGGAAATCTTTCCCGTATGGCTATCCTCTGGATTGAGGGGTTACCGCTGCGACGGGCCGTTCATCGACATCGGCACGCCCGAGTCCTATGACGAGGCGGCACGATTCTTTGCAGGAGCCTCCGGTGGAGGCGGCGAGCATGCAGGCAACTGACCCCGTGTTCGTCGCCGGTGGCGAGACGACGATCGGGCGGGCCATCCTTCGGGCCCTCGAGCGCGGCGGTTTCCGAAACGTCCTTGCGCCGAAACGAGCGGAATTACCGCTCGGCGACGGTCGCGCGGTCGATGCCTGGATGGAAGCGAACCGACCGACGGTCGTGATCGTGGCGGCCGGCAAGTCGGGTGGCATCGGCCTCAACCGTCGTCGGCCCGCGGAACTGATGCTCGACAATCTGCTCGTCGCCACGAGCGTGCTGGGCGCGGCGGCCCGCCACGGCGTGGAGCGGCTGCTCTACCTCGCCAGTTCTTGCTGCTATCCGAAGGAGTGCCCGCAGCCGATGCGGCCGGAGCACCTCGAGTCGGGCCCGCTCGAGCCCACCAGCGCGGCCTATGCGACCGCGAAACTCGCCGGTATCCGTCTCTGCCAGGCACTGCGGACGGAGCGGTCCCTGCAGTTCGTCGCCGGGATTCCGGCCGATGTGTTCGGCCCGGACTCGAGTTTCGATCCGGAGGAGTCCCACGTCATCCCGGCGCTCATCGCACGCTTCCACGCCGCGAAGCTGGAGTCGCTGCCCGAGGTGTCGCTGTGGGGCAGCGGGAATCCGCGACGGGAGTTCCTGTTTGCGGACGACCTCGGGGACGCGTGCATCGCGGCGATCCGGGGCTACAATCAAGAAGTCCCGATCAATCTCGGGGGCGGCGCGGAACTCTCGATCCGTGAGGTGGCAGGGATGATCGCGGAGGTCGTGGGATACCAAGGCCGGCTCGCCTACGACACCAGTCGCCCCGACGGCATGCCGCGGAAACTTCTCGATTCATCCGTGCTGATGGGGCTTGGGTGGCGGCCTGCGACGCCGTTCCGGGACGCCTTGGAGGCGACCTACCGCGGGTTCCTCGCCACGGACGGCAGCAGGGTGGGCTGAAGGTCCGGACGCCTCGCATGATCATCACGCGCACGCCGTTTCGGCTGTCGTTCTTCGGGGGCGGCACGGACTACCCGGCGTGGTACCGGGCCCACGGCGGTGCCGTGCTGGCGACGACGATCGACAAATACTGCTACATCTCCTGCCGCACGCTCCCGCCCTTCTTCGAGCACCGAGTCCGGGTGGTGTACTCGCAGATCGAGGACTGCAAGACGATCGACGAGATCCGTCACCCGGCCGCCCGCGAGGTGCTGCGGTTCCTCGACGTCCGCCGGGGCGTCGAGATCCACCACGACGGCGACCTGCCGGCCCGCAGCGGCATGGGATCGAGTTCGGCATTCACGGTCGGTCTGCTCGCGGCGATGCACGCTCTCGAGGGTCGGATGGTGAGCAGCGAGTCGCTGGCGGATCAGGGCATCCACATCGAGCAGGAGGTGCTCCGGGAAACCGTCGGCTCGCAGGACCAGGTCTGCGCCGCCTACGGTGGCTTCAACCACGTGACCTTTTCCACCTCGGGCAAGATCACGGTCCGGCCGATGATCCTGCCTCCGGAGAGGCTTCGCGAACTTTCCGCGTCCCTGATGCTGTTCTACACGGGCATCCGGCGAACCGCGGCGGACGTGGCCCAGAGCTACGTCCCGGCCATCGACTCGAAAAAGCGTCAGCTCCGCGTGATACGGGACATGGTCGACGAGGCCCTCGAAATCCTCGGCGGCGCCTCACCGCTGAGCGACTTCGGTGCGCTGCTGCACGAGGCATGGATGGCAAAGCGATCGCTGAGCGACGCAGTGTCGAGCCCGGAGATCGACTCGATGTATGAGTCGGCCCGCGCGGCCGGTGCGCTGGGGGGCAAGATCACGGGCGCCGGCGGGGGCGGCTTCCTCATGCTGTTCGTGCCGCCCGACCGGCAGGCCGCCGTGCGGGAGAGCCTCGGTGGCCTCCTCCACGTGCCGTTCGAGTTCGAGCCGGGCGGCAGCCGAGTGATCTTCTACGACCCCGAGCCCGATTATTCGGCTGCGGCCGCGGACAACGGCAGGCGGGAACTGGCCCGCTTCCGCGAACGCGACGGCGGCGGATCCGAGTCCCGATGCGAACGAACTGAAGTTCCACCCGGACTTGGCGAGGGCATCCCATGACCGTTCACGGCCGACTGCCCGAGTTGACGCCGGCGGACCTCATCGCTTTCGAGGAGGACATCGCCGCCGAGTTCAATGCATCGCGGATCCGTGCGCCAGTCCATCTCTACAGCGGCAACGAGGAGGCCATCATCGAGGTCTTTCGGCGCCAGGTGCGACCGGAGGACTGGGTGCTGTGCTCGTGGCGCAGCCACTACCAGTGCCTGCTCAAGGGCGTGCCGCCCGCCCTCATCAAGGCGGAGATCATGGCGGGACGGTCGATCTCGCTCTGTTTCGCGGAGCACCGCATCCTGTCGTCGGCGATCGTCACCGGCGTGCTGCCGATCGCCGTCGGCATCGGCCTCGCGATCAAGCGGCGGAATGGCCCCGAGCGGGTGCATTGCTTCATGGGCGAGATGACCGCCGAGACCGGCACCGCGCACGAGTGCATGAAATACGCCCGCCAGTGGGACCTGCCCGTCCACTGGATCGTCGAGGACAACGCCAAGTCCGTGTGCACGGACACGCGCGACGTGTGGAACATGCCGACCCTCAGCCACGAGGGCACGTCGGATCCGCGGGTCACCTACTACAGCTACCAGTCGAAGTATCCCCACGCGGGCGCCGGGAAGCGGGTGCAGTTCTGACATGGGCGCGTATTTCGACGAACTGAAGCGGGCGATGGACATCCTCGCCCGGGACGAGCGGGTGATCTTCCTGGGCCAGGCCGTGGCCTGTCCCGGCACCGCCATGTCGAACACGCTCGTCGACGTCCCCAAGGCTCGGCTCCTCGAGTTGCCCGTCAACGAGGAGATGCAGATGGGGATGACGAACGGCCTGGCGCTCGCCGGTCACGTGCCGGTGTCGATCTTCCCGCGGTGGAACTTTCTCATCCTGGCGATGAACCAACTCGTCAATCACCTCGACAAGTTCGCGGTCATGTCGAACGGTGCCTACCGGCCGAAGGTCATCGTCAGGACGGGGGTCGGCTCCGAGCGGCCCCTGCACCCGCAGCACCAGCACGTCGGCGACTACACCGAGGCCTTGCGGGCGATGTGCACCACCGTGGAGGTCATCCGCCTGGAGGAACCCGGAGAGATCGTCCCGGCCTATCAACGCGCGCTGGAACGCGACGACGGCCGGAGCACGCTGCTGGTCGAATATGGGGACTTCTACAATGAGAAGTGAGGCCGCCCCCGCCCCGGCCGGCTTGCAGGTCGGCCCGTGGCCGCTCATGGTGGAGAACATCACGCGCGAGGATCTCGACGCCGTCGTGGCCTTCCTGTCGGGCGACACTCCGATCCTCACGCAGTCGCGGAACGTCGCGGCCTTCGAGCAGGAGTGGGCGGCATGGCTCGGCGTGCGGCATTGCGTGTTCGTCAATTCGGGGTCGTCCGCCAACCAAATGACGATGGCAGCGCTCCGCGAGCGGTCGGGGTTGGGCGAGATCATCGTCCCCACGCTGACGTGGGTGTCCGACGTGGCCTCGGTCCTGCAGGCAGGCTTTACGCCGGTGTTCGTGGACATCGACCCCCGGACCCTGGGCATGGATCTGGAGCAGGTGCTCGCGCGCATCACCCCGCGCACGAAGGGCGTATTTCTCACGCACATCCTCGGCTACGACGCCCTGAAGGACGAGTTCCTCGAGGAGCTCCGCCGAATCGGCGTGCCGCTGATCGAGGACGTCTGCGAGTCGCACGGCGCCACGCACGCCGGTCGAAAACTCGGCACGTTCGGCCTGGCGTCCAACTTTTCCTTCTACTACGCCCACCATCTGAGCACGATCGAAGGTGGCATGGTGTGCACCGACGACGACGACCTGTACCAGGTGCTGCGGATGATGCGGTCGCACGGAATGGTGCGGGAGAGCCAGTCGGACGCCGTCAAGGACGATTACAAGCGGCGGCATCCCGACCTGAACCCGGACTTCATTTTTGCCTTTCCGGCATACAACTTTCGAAGCACCGAGATCAACGCGGCCATCGGCCGCAGCCAGTTGCCCAGGCTCGACGGCAACAACACCCGGCGCACCGAGAACCTGCACGTGTTCCTGGACAACCTCGACGCGGGCCGTTACCGGACCGACTTCAAGCGGGAGGGGAGCAGCAACTACGCGTTTACCCTCGTCCTGAAGGAACCCGACGAATCCCTGCGGGACCGCGTCGAGCGCACGCTCCGCGCGCACGGGGTGGAATTCCGGCGCGGCACCTCGGGGGGCGGCAACCAGTTGCGGCAGCCCTACCTTCGTCGGCTCTTCGGCGACGAGTATCGGAACTACCCGAAGGTCGATCACGTGCACTTCTTCGGTTGGTACATCGGGAATTACCCGACGCTCGACGCCGAACGCGTCCGGCAGCTGTGCGCTCTGTTGAACGGACTGTGACGGGGGAGCAGTGGCTATGGACCGTGGACTCGATGTCCTGTTCGTGACCGCCGACTCCTCGCTCTCGGCGTACCAGGAGCTGAGCCGGACCTTCTCCGCGATCGAGCCGCCGACCTGGGCCCTTCTGCTCGCCGAGAGTTGCCGCGCCAAGGGATTTGCCGTGGGGCTTCTCGACTGCACCGCGGAGCAGTTGTCGATCGACGAGGCTGTGCGACGAATCGGGGAGGCCGCACCACGGCTGGTCTGCTTCGTCGTGTACGGGCAAAACCCGAACTCCGGCACGACGAACATGACGGCCAACATCGAACTGGCGGCGGCGTTCAAGGCGGCGACGCCGGCCGTGCCCACCTGCTTCGTGGGCTCGCACGTCAGCGCGCTTCCGCTCGAGGTGCTGGCCGAACCGGCCGTCGACTTCGTCCTCCTCAATGAGGGCGTCTACGCGCTCCACAACCTGTTGCGGACGGACCTGCGGACCGGAGTCGGCACCGTCCGGGGCATCGGCTTCAAGGACGACGGTGCCGCGCGGCTCAACGAGCCGGAACGGGTCGTGCCGCAGGACCGCATGGACGTCGACCTTCCGGGTTATGCCTGGGATCTGTTGCCGTACCGGTCGAAGCCGCTCGATCTCTACCGGGCGCACTTCTGGCACGCGAACTTCGACCATGGGCAGCGGACGCCGTTCGCCGCGATCTACACGTCGCTGGGCTGCCGGTTCAAGTGCGACTTCTGCATGATCAACATCGTCAACCGCGTGGACAACGCGGCGGGCGTCTCCGCAGCCGCCTCGCCCGTCATGCGCTTCTGGTCGCCCGATTTCATGCTGCGGCAATTCGAATCGCTGGCGGCCCTCGGCGTCTCGACCGTGCGGCTGTCGGACGAGATGTTCTTCCTCGACAAGCGGTTCTTCGAGCCGCTGCTCAAGGGGCTCGTCGAGCGGGACCTCGGGTTCCGCATGTGGGCCTACTCGCGGATCGACACGGTGCGTCCGAAATTCCTCGAGCTCTTCCGCAAGGCGGGCATCCACTGGCTGGCGCTCGGTGTCGAGGCGGCGAACCAGGAGATCCGCCGCGAGGTGTCGAAGGGCACCTTCGAGGACGTCAACATCCGCGACGTCGCCCGGGCGATCCGCGAGAGCGACATCAACGTGATCGCCAACTACATCTTCGGGTTCCCCGACGATACGCCGGAGACGATGCAGCAGACGCTCGACCTGGCGCTCGAACTCAACACCGAAATGGCGAACATGTATCCCTGCCAGGCGCTGCCCGGCAGCCCGTTGTACGTCGAGGCTCGCAGCCGGGGCTGGGCCTTGCCACGCGACTACGCCGGGTTCGGGTTCCTGTCCTACGACAGTCAGCCCCTGCCGACGAAGCATGTGTCGGCCGCCGACGTCCTGCGGTTTCGTGATCGGGCGTGGCAGACGTACTTCACGAACCCGGCGTATCTCGCACTCGTCGAGCGGCGGTTCGGGCCCGAGCAACGGCGCAACGTCGAGGAGATGTCCCGGATTCCGCTCAAGCGACGACTCCTGGGCGACTGAATGGCCACGCGTGGGCACGGGGAACTCACTGGACCGCTCATCGTCATCGGCGGCGGCCTTGTTGGCTTGGCCACGGCCTGGAGGCTCCTGCAGCGTGGGGCCGGCGACGTCACGCTCCTTGAGAAGGACGCGCGCGTCGCCTGCCAGCAGTCCACGCACAACAGCGGCGTGCTCCACGCCGGGCTCTTCTACAAGCCGGGCTCCGAGAAGGCGGTGCTGAGCGTCCGGGGCCTCCGGCAGATGGTGGAGTTTTGCCGGAACCACGAGATACCCCACGAGATCTGCGGCAAGGTCGTCGTGGCGACGAACGACCGCGAGCGGGCGCAGCTCGACGTGCTCTGGGAGCGCGGCACCCGCAACGGCCTCGTGGGCCTGAAGCGGCTCGAGTCGCCGGAGGCGATCCGCGAGATCGAGCCCCACGCCGCCGGCGTCGCCGCGATCCACGTGCCCGAGGAGGGCATCGTCGATTACCGCGCGGTCGCCGATGCCTTGGCCCGTGAGATGACGAGCCTCGGCGGCCGGATCGTCACGGGCGCCCGCGTGACCGCCCTACGGCACGAAGCCGGTGGCTGGCGCATCGCTACGACGGCCGGCGATTTTGCAGCGTCGTTCGTCGTCACCTGCGGCGGCCTCCACTCCGACCGGCTCGTAAAACTCTCTGGCCTTCGCCCGACGGCCCGGATCGTGCCATTTCGCGGCGAGTATTTTCATCTCCGTCCCGAGGCGACGAGACTCGTCCGCAACCTCGTCTATCCCGTGCCCGACCCGGCGTTTCCGTTCCTCGGCGTCCACTTCACGCGGATGATTCACGGGGGCGTCGAGGCCGGGCCCAACGCGGTGCTGGCGTGGGCCCGCGAGGGCTACGCGCGGCGGAGCGTGAACCTCCGCGATGCGTTCGGCGCGATTGCCTTTCCCGGTTTGTGGCGGTTCCTCGCGCGGCATCCGCGAATGTGCGCCTACGAACTCTGGCGCTCGTGGAGCCGCAGCGAGTTCTGTCGCTCGTTGCAGCGGCTGGTGCCCGCGGTGCAGCCCGCCTACATCGTCCCAGGCGGGGCCGGTGTG
>JBJTPA010000086.1:0-7557 GCA_046074885.1 Planctomycetaceae bacterium | reverse complement strand
CCGGAATTGCTGGTCGATCCGTAGTCCGGTTGCTCGCAACCGGATTTCCCCGTCGATCCACGGGCCCGATCCCGGCGCGAGGCGACCGCGCCACGACACGCCACGTCGCGTCAGTTGGCGGGCTCGCCCGCGGCCGGCTCCGCCGCGGCCGGCTGCGCCCGCTGCTTCGCCTCCCTGGCCCACTTGTCGCGGAGCTGGAGGCTCAACCACGCGATCGCCGCGAGACCCGCGGCGAAGAGCACGATGCGGATGAGCAGGCCGATCTGTTTCACGTCGCCGTCTCCCGTGACTGCCCGAGGCCGACCGTCACGATGCCGGGCCTTCGCCGGCCCGCAATGGCCAGGATGGCATTGCGGGCGTGCAGCAACGGAGGGCACGGGATTCGAACCCGCAACCGGTTTCCCGGCATCTGATTTCGAGTCAGACCGCTAGCCATTCGCTTACCCTCCGGTCCGAATGTACCCGACGGCTTTTGCCCGGCCAACCCGCCCGCGGTCCACCTGCACCGCGCGTAGCGGAAAGGCACGCCGTGTCGATGCCGCACGGCGTGCGGGCGGCGCCCGGTGGCCGAACTCGAGCGGGCTTCCCCCGCCCGGCGTGCCGATTCAACTCCCGGTGCGGAACGCGGCCAGGCCGGCGGCGCCCCGCCGGGAGCGGCAATCGATGTCCAAGGCAACCTGGCGGCTCGTGACGCGGTCCCCCGATGGCGAGATCGTGATCCACGACTTCGACTCGCCGGAGGAGATCCTCCGGACCCACCTCCAGATCGGCGCCGACGACTGCAGCACGGATCTCGCGCTCCGCGGCGCCCCGGTCTTCCGCTCGCTCGTCGGGCCGATGCCGGAGGGCAAGACGATCGTCCGCTACGAGACCCCCGAGGTCTTCGAGGCGCTGACGAAGGACTGGGCCGCGCCGAAGGTGGCGCGGCGGCGCCGCCGCGGGGCAGCCGCGGAGGGCGGGGCCGCGGGCCCGGACGCCGGCGGGGCCGCGACGACGGATGGCTGACACGGTCTTCGGCCGGATCATCCGCCGCGAGATCCCGGCGCGGATCGAGCACGAGGACGACCAGTGCCTCGCCTTTCACGACGTGGCGCCGCAGGCGCCGGTCCACGTGCTCGTGATCCCGAAGCGACCGATCACGTCGCTTGCGGACGCCGCTGCCGGCGACGAGCCCCTCCTCGGCCACCTCGTGGCCGTGGCCGCGACGCTCGCGGGAAGGCTCGGCCTCGCGGACGGCTACCGGCTCGTCGTGAACTGCGGCCGCGACGGCGGCCAGTCGGTGGACCACCTCCACGTCCACCTGCTCGGCGGCCGCCGGCTCGGCTGGCCGCCGGGGTGATCCAGCCCTACTGCCACATCCGCCACACGCGGTCGAGCACTCCGGTCCGCTCCGCGGGCTTGACCGCCGGCGGCGCAGCCGCAGCGGGCGGCGGCGTCCTCTCCATCGGCACCGGCACGCGGGCCTCGAGGAACCGTGGCCAGTAGCCGTCGAGGGCGGCCGCGCACCTGCCCACGTCGCCCGCCGCGACGGCCGCCTCCAGGTCGCCGATCCGCCGCGCGAGCAGTTCCCGTTCCGGCTCGGTGAACACGAGGTCGAACACCTGCACGTCGTCGATCTCGACCGTGCCCGGCCCGAGCAGATCGAACCGCACCCGCAGCGACTCGAGCCCCGCGTCGGGCAGGTCGTCCACGAGCAGCACGAACTGCTGCCACTCGCCCGTCAGCGGCCGGCCGCCGGCCAGCCCGCCCAGGGCCGCGAACCGGTAATACTCCCGATCGTCGCGGACCCACTCGAGTGCCATCCGCAGCGGCGGCTGAGGGTCGCCGGCACGAACGCGGATCCACGCGGAGACGCTCGCGCGGCCCGACGCCGGGGGGGAGAACGGGTTGCTGCGCAGCGTGGACAGGCCGTTCGCCGACGTGAACGCCGCCGCCCGTCCGCCGTCGCGCCCGGCAACGAGCGCGAGTCCGCCGCGCCGCGACTCCACGACCTCCCAGCCCGACGGCGACCCCTGCGGCGAACGGCGGTCCGCCGGCGTCGATCCCAGTTCGAAACCGGGATTGTCGAGCACGTCGAGCGCCGGCGGCTGATCGAGCGAGCCGCGGCGCCGCCCGAGATCGGCGACCCTGGCGGCGATGCGGGCGGCGAGTTCCGCGTCGTACTCGAGCCTCGCGCCGGCCACCGTCGCGTCGCCGTCCACCCGCAGGGCGCGCATGCCCCAGGCCGGAAGGTCCACCCGCACCTCGCCCCCCTGCGACGCGACCCCGACGCCCGAGGCCGCATCCATCACGGCCGCAGGCCGGCCCGAGAGCGTCACGGTGGCCCGCGCGGCGATCCCGGCGGCATTGACCACGTGCAGCCAGGTGGCGCCGTCTCCGCGCGCGGCGCGCACGACGAGCGGCGCCGGCAGGCCGGGGACCTGCGCGAGCGGCGCATCCGTGACGGCCTGGACGGCGGCACGGTCGGCGGGCCGTGCGACGGGCAGCGTCAGGCCGATCCGGGCGTCGAACACCACCTCGGCGTCGGAAGCGGCGAACGCCTCGGCCAGCGGCCGCCCCGCCTCGGCGCCGGTCGCCGGCGTGCGCACGCGGCAGGGACCGCCGGCTTGGGCGGAGCCGAACGGCCCGTGCGGCACCATCGTCCGCACGTCCAGATTCCGCGGCTCCTCGAGCACGAGCACGCCGCGCCGCGCGGCGGCCGCGAGGCCCCGGGCCGCCGCCGCGTTGCCCGCGGCGAGCCGGCCGTGGGCTGCGAGCGTCGCCCCGCCGTGGACGTGCGGGCTGACGAACACCACGCGGCGATGGGCCGTGCTGCGAACCGCGTCGAGGCCGGCCTCGCGGAGCACCGCATCGGCGTCGGGCGCCGGCCCCAGGGTCGGCCGCACCCGCTCCGCGAGCGGCCCATCGACGAGGAGCGTGGTGGGGGCGACGTGGAGGCTCCACCGGCCGTCATGCTCCGCGAGCACGTCGGCCAACCGCGCGTGGAAGCGGGCGACCTCGGCGGCCCGCCACTCGAGCCAGCGTTGCCGCAGCGGCCCCTCGACGAGGTCCGCACGGGCGGCGAATCGGCTCTCCCCGGCGGCCGGCTCCTCCACCCCCGCGGAGGCGCGGAACCGCGCGAACGTCGCGTCGTCGAGACCCCAGGCGACGCCCGGCAGGTGGAGCCAGCCGTCGTGCGGCAGCAGGAGCGCCACGCCGTCCACCGCCTCCGCGCCGCGGAGGCGGCCGGCGACCTCGCGGACGAGCTCCTCGACGGCGTGCTGCACGCGGGGGTCGAGGACGTTGTAGTGCGTGCAGGCGAGCGGGCCGATCCGCCGCGGGCGGCCGTCGCGGCCCACGCAGGCGATGCCCGCGGCCGCCGGGCCTCCGCGGGCGAGCTGCGCCTCGAGCGCCGCGAGCGGCGCGTCGCACGCCACGGCCGGCAGGAGCCGCAGCCCTTCCCGTTCGTACGCGCGGCAGGCCACGGCGAGCAGGTCCGGCGACGCGCCCCCCGCCGCCGCCACGTCGCCCGTCCACCGCGGCGCCCCGAGGGTGCAGCGCGACGGCCACGTCGCGGCGCCGTCGGCGTGCACCACGAGCAGCGCCCCGCTCGCGCCCTGCGCGACGAGCGACTCCGCGGACCGGGTCACCGCGGCGACCCTGCTCGGCCAGTCGCCGGAGGCACCGAAGTCGCCGAGCCCCGCGTCGCCGAGGAACGCGAGCACCTGCCGCCCCGTGGCGGCCGCCGCCGCGGGCAGGCGGGCCGGGCCCGCGAGGATCCGCACGTGGCCCACCAGAGCCGGCGCGGACAGCGACTGGTTCGCGAGCAGCACGACCGGGTGCCGCGTCGTGGGCCAGAACGCGAAGCGGTGCACGCCGAGCCGGCCCGGGCCGGCCTCGGCCTCGCGGCCCACCGCGAAGCCCCCCGCGTGCCGCGACTCGACGCGGCGGCCGGAGGCGTCAAGCTCGAGCACGACGAGCGCCACCGTCGCATCCTGGTCGGTCGGGTACTCGACCTCCACGACGTGCGGCACGCCGGGCTCGGCGCCCGCGATCACGATGCCCTCCCAGGCCGGCGCGTCGTCCGCCTCCGCCGGCGGCAGCCGCAGCATCGGCCCGAGCGCGTGGGGCTCGACCCGCGAGTGGCCGGCCGCGAGCAGCCCGCTGAGCCGCGGCACCATCGCCGACAGCGGCGGCACCTGCGGCAGCGACAGCCGCGGCAACGCCGGCCGCGACAGGCTTGGCAGCGGCACCTGCGGCAGAGACACCGAAGGCAGGCCCACGCCCGGCAGCCGTCGCAGCCGCTCATGGAGCCGGGGACTGCCCGGATCGAGTTCGTGGACCACCCGCCACTCCGCCGCATCGCGGGCCGGCCGCGTTCCGGCGATCGTCACGAGGTCGAGCGACCGGCTCGCGACCGCGCGCGACCAGCCGAGCCCGGAGCCCTCGAGCGCCTCGAGTTCCGCCGTCCAGGCGCCCTCCCGGGAGGGCAGCGGGAACTCGAACCGGACCGGCTCGAACCTGATCGGCCGGCGGCCGCCGGCGACGTCGGGCGGTGCGTCGCCCGGCAGCGGCAGAGGCGCGAGCGGCGCGGCCTGCGAGACCACCTCGGCGCCGTCGGCCCGCGACTTCAGCCGCAGCCGCAACTCGACGCCGGCCGCGCCGTCGCCGCGGGCCGGCAGCAGCGGCTCGACCACGATCCGCACGCGTTCGCCGGGCCGGCACGCCGCCGCGCCGTAGCGACCGTCGCCGGTCTCGATGGTTGCACGGAGGGCCTCGCCCGGCGCGGTCCGCACGGCGAGCCGGTTGCCGTCGGCGTCGAGCGGCTGCGTCGCCTCCTGGACGAGCAGGTCGGCCACGGCCGCGTCGATCGTGGCCGCGGCGGGCTCCCCCGCCGGGCCGAGCGCGGCCACGATCCTCCACCCGCGCGTGTCGGGCACCGTGATCTCGATCCCGTCGGCCGCCACGGGCCGCGGCTGGTGGACGACGAGCGATCCGCCGTCGGCGTGTACCATCGCCGCCGCGTCGGGCTCGGTGCAGAGCGTCCGCCAGTCGGGCTCGCGGACGGCGGCATCCCGGTCCGCGACCACCGTGACGGTGCCGGCCCAGGCCCGCGGACGCCCTCCGCCCCACTGCACCCGCACGGCCACGGGCCGCGGCTCGGAGACGACCACGGGTGGCACGGGAGCCGGTGGGCCGCCGCCCTGCGCGGCCGCCCGCGCGGCCGCGACAAGCGCCAGCGACGCGACGACGAGCGAAGTCCACGGACGGTTCACGCAAGCCCCCGGCGGAAGCCGGGGGACTCCGGGTGCGCAGGCAACCCCGCGGAAGCCGCCGGCCGCGGGGGGGCGGATCGTAGCGGCCCGTGTCGCCCCGGGCAAAGCGGGTTTGCCCCGCAAAAACAGGCTCAGTCGACGCCCCCGAGGGCGGCCGCCGAGAGCGGGGCCTGCCAGGCGGCCGCGGCGCCGCCCGCCGCCGCGGCCCGCGCGAGCCGCCCGAGCTCATCGGCCACGTCGGGACAGCGGTCGGCCACGTCGCAGAGTTCGAAGTAGTCGTCGGGCTTCGCGTACAGCGCGACCGTCGGGCCGGCCGCCGCGCAGTGCCACGCCGGCGTCACGACCGCCACCCCCGCCCGCGTCACCGCGACGGCGCGGTCGCGGGCCGGGCTGGCCCACGATTCGAGCAGCGGGGCGTGGCTCGCCCCGCACCACGGCGCGGCCGTCCCGGGCGACGCGGCCCCGCCACCGAGCAACTCCACGAGCGTGGCGCCGAGGTCGGTGGGCACCGCGAGCCCGCCGTGCCGCTGGCCCGCCATCCGGCCCGCGGCATCGGCGAGGATCGCCGGCACGTGGACGACCTCGCCGAGCGGCGCCGCGCCGCCGGGGCCGACGCGGCCGTGCAGCCCGAGCGCGAGCCCGCGGAGCCCGGCCATGAGCACGGTCCACCCCGCGGCGGCCGCCGCGTCGAGCACGTCGCCGATGCAGCGATCGAGGAGCGTGAGCTGGCCGGCGAACGCGTGACGGATGCCGACGAGGAGGTCGGGGTCGGTCCCCGCGGCGACGTCGAAGTCCGGCACGTCCGCCGCCGGCGGCGGCGGCGGATCCTAGGGATCGAAGTAGGCCTCGCGGAACTCCGGCGGCGCGTCCCAGCAGACGCCGAGGCTCGTCGCGTGGACCACCACCAGCCGGTGACCGCCGGCCGCCACGACGCCCCGCGCCGCGGCGCCCAGCCGCGCGAGGCACGTCTCCTCGATCTCGTCGGCAGGCATCGGCCGCGGCGCGGCGACCTCGCGGGTCACATCGGCGCCGGCCACCGTCGCGGTCGCATCGTCGGTGACGAGCGCGGCCCGCCAGCCACGGGCGGCGGCCGCGGCCACGAGCGGCGCGGGCTCGCCCCCGCCGCCGAGCAGGTCGCCGAGCGTGGCCCGCGGCTCGTCGGTCGCCGCGATCACGCGGTCGAACACGATCCCCCGCGCCGCCAGCGCCGTGAGCCGCGGCATCGCCACCCACGTCGCGCCGTACGGGGGCAGGATCCAGGCCGGCAGCCGGTCGATCGCGACGACGAGCAGGCCGGCAGCGTCACGTGGTTCGATGATACGAGAAGAATCGACGGTCATCGCGACCACCCCGCACTCATACGGCACTCGGACACGCGCTGCCGGACTTCAAGTTTGCCGATCATGGATGCGGGGAGGGGTTGCCCGTTGCCATCGAGCCGGCCTGTGCTGTCAAGCGAAGCCAGGATGGCGCAGCGCAGACGGCACGGAGTGAGCGGAGGCCAGGATGGCCGGAGCGAACGTCCGGACGAGGTGGCACGGGCAACCCCCGGCCCACGAGGTATTCGATAGCGAGCCCAATCACGATCATTTGCCAGCCTGCGTCAATGCGCCGACCCGGCGGGGCCGGCCTGGTCGCGGCCCTGGATGAGCATCTTCAGGAGCGGGGTCAGCGCCGCCACGACGAGTCCCATGCCCACCGACGTCACCACGAACAGGAAGAAGAAGTCGGCCTGGCCGCCGAACCTCCACGGCATCGCGACCTGCCCCTTCTCGATCGCCTCGACCTTGGCCGCGATCAGCCCGCCCGCGAGGTTGGCGATGAAGCTCGAGATGAACCACACGCCCATGAGCAGCGACACGAACCGCACGGGCGCGACCTTCGTGACGTAGGAAAGCCCCGTCGGCGAGACGCACAGCTCGCCCACCGTGTGCCAGAAGTAGGTGAGCAGGATGAGGAGCATCGGGGCCTTGGCGCCGTCGCGGGCCACGAGCCCGGCCCAGACCATGAACACGTAGCCGAGGCCGAGGAACACCAGGCCCAGCGCGATCTTCAGCGGCTGGCTGGGGTCGAGGTGACGGCGGCCGAGCCAGGTCCACAGGCCCGCGAACAGCGGCGCGAGCAGGAAGATGAGGCCCGCGTTCACCGACTGGAACCACGTGGCCGGCACCTCCATGCCGAGCAGCCGCCGGTCGGTGTTGCGCTCCGTGAATACGTTGATCGACGAGCCGGCCTGCTCGAAGGCGATCCAGAAGAACACGTTGAAGGCCATGAACAGGAAGATCGAGGCGACGGGCCCCCG
>JBJTPA010000085.1:0-6996 GCA_046074885.1 Planctomycetaceae bacterium | reverse complement strand
CGGGCGGGCGGGCCACTCGTGATCTGCGTCGCGCGGCCGCCGGGCGGCACGATCCTGTCGCCGCCGCTCGGGGTCGCGCTGGCCCGGGCGGACGCCGTCGCCTGGTTCGGCCGGGAGTTGCTCGCCTCTGCGGCCGTGCGGGAGCTTCTCGCCGACGCATCGGTGCCGAAGCACGGCCACGACCTCAAGCGGCAGGCCGTCGCGCTCCGCACGCTCGGTGTGTCCCTCGGCTGCGGTGCGATCGACACGCTCCTCGCCGCCTACCTCCTGGAAGCCGGCGAGCGGAACCTCGGGCTCGTCGAGACGGCGCGGCGTCACGGCGTGGACGTGGCGGCGATCGTGCCCGCCGACATGGCCGATGCGTCCGTCGAGCAGCCGGTCGATGCGGCGCAGGCGGCGGCCCACTGCGGTCTCGTCGCCGCGCTCGGCGGCGTGCTGCCGGCGGCCCTCGACGCCGCCGGCCTGGGGCCGCTGTACCGCGACGTCGAGATGCCGCTGGCCGCGGTGCTCGCCGACATGGAATTCCGCGGCGTGCGGATCGACGCGGCCGTCCTCGCCGCGCTCTCGGCCGACTACGCGGCGCGGCTCGCCGCGCTCGAGGCCGAGATCCACGCCCTGGCCGGCCGCGAGTTCTCGATCGCCTCGCCGCTCCAGCTGCGGGCCGTGCTCTTCGACGAGCTGGGGCTCCCGGTCGTGAAGCGGACGAAGACGGGCCCCAGCACCGACGCGGAGGTGCTCGAGGAGCTCGCGTCGCTCCACCCGCTGCCGGCCAAGCTGCTGGAGCATCGCCGGTATTCGAAACTGAAAAGCACCTACGTGGACGCGCTGCCGGCGCTCGTCGATCCGGGCGACGGCCGCGTCCACACCTCGTTCAACCAGACGGTGACGGCCACGGGCCGCCTGAGCTCGAGCGACCCCAACCTGCAGAACATCCCGATCCGCACGGCCGAGGGTCAGCAGATCCGGGCGGCGTTCCTCCCGCGGGAGGTCGGCTGGCGGCTGGTGGGCGCCGATTACTCGCAGATCGAGCTGCGGATCCTCGCCCACCTCTCCGGCGACGCGGCGATGCGGGCGGCGTTCGCGGCGGGGGAGGACATCCACGCGCGGACGGCGGCGGCGGTGCGCGGCGTGGACCCTGGGGCGGTCACGGCCGCGGATCGCCGCGTCGCCAAGGCGGTCAACTTCGGCATCCTCTACGGCCAGAGCGCCTTCGGCCTGGCCAAGGCCCTCGGCATCCCGCAGGCGGAGGCAGCGGAATTCATCGCCGCCTACTTCCGCGCCTTCGCGGGCGCGGCGGCCTTCATGGACGACGTGCTCGACCGCTGCCGCCGCGACGGCCAGGTGACCACGATCCTCGGCCGCCGCCGCGCGATCGCCGGCGTCCGCGACCGCGCAGGCCGGCGGACCGCCGCCGGCGTCTTCGCGCTCTCGCTGCCGGAGCGGACGGCCGTCAACACGGTCGTGCAGGGCTCGGCGGCCGACCTCATCAAGCTGGCGATGCTCAGGGTCCACGCCCGGCTGCGGGCGGAGCGGCTGGCGGCGGCGCTCGTCCTCCAGATCCACGACGAGCTCCTGCTCGAGTGCCCGGCGGCCGAGACGCCGGCCGTGGAGCGGCTCGTGGCGGAGGAGATGCGGTCCGCGATGACCCTCGAGGTGCCGCTCGACGTGTCGGTGCACGTCGGCCGCACCTGGGCGGAGTGCGAGAAGTGAGGAGCGGGCGATGATCGTGGTGGGTCTCGTGGGCAGGATGGCCGCCGGGAAATCGACGGTGGCGCGGATGTTCGCGGCGCTCGGGGCGCACGTGATCGACGCCGACGCCATCGCCCACGAGGTGCTCGACGAGCCGGATGTGCGGCAGTCGGTCGTCACCCGCTTCGGCGCGGGCGTGGCGGGGCCCGACGGCCGGGTGAGCCGCCGGGCGCTGGCGGACGTCGTGTTCGCCGGCGACGCCGCGGCGGAGGCGGCGCTCGCCGACCTCGAGGCCATCGTGCATCCGCGGGTCCGGGAGCGGATGGAGGCGGCGCTCGTGGCCCTGCGGCGTGCCGAGGCGGCGGGCGGGCCGGCCGTGGCGGTGCTGGACGTGCCGCTGCTCGTGCAGGCCGGCTGGGCGGGCGCGTGCGACCGGATCGTGGTCGTGGAATGCGCGGAGCCCGAGCGGCGGCGGCGGCTGGAGGCGCGCGGGATCGGTCCCAGTCAGCGGGCCGCCCGGGATCGCGCGTGGGACCGGGGCGGCGACCTGCGGGCGGCCGCTCCCGGGAAAACCGCCGTGGTGGATGCCTCCCGTGACGAGACGTATACTTCGGAGCAGGTCGGGAGGATCTGGTCCCAGTTACGGTCCTAGGACCGTGCCGGCCGGTCCGCCCGGCTCCCGCCTGGGGTTTCCTGACGACGTCGTGCGTTCCCCGTCCGGCCGTGGCCGACGGTCCACGCGCGGGGTCTTCCCTCCCGCCGTTTTCGTTCCTCGCTCCCGCCTCCGCGCCCACCGGTGTCCCATGCCGACCACCGACCAGCACGCGTCCGACGACGCCGACCGCGAGCCGCTCTCGCTGGCGGAGGAGATCGCCGCCGAGGTCCAGGACGGCGTGGACATCGCCGACCGCTACGAGGCGCTCAAAAAGGGCGACGCGCAGATCGCGGAGCTCCAGAAGCTCTCGATGCAGGAGCTCGTCGAGCTCGCGCGGACCGAGAACCTCGGCGACGTCTCCGGCGCCCGCAAGCAGGACCTCGTGTTCCGCATCCTCAAGGAGCGGATCAAGCTCAACGGGCTGATGTTCGGCGAGGGCACGCTCGAGATCCTGCCCGACGGATTCGGCTTCCTCCGCAGCCCCGACCACCACTACCTGTCGTGCCCCGACGACATCTACGTCTCCCCGAGCCAGATCCGCCGCTTCGGTCTCCGCAACGGGATGACCGTGGCCGGCCAGATCCGGCCGCCGAAGGAGACGGAGCGCTACTTCGCGCTCCTGCGGGTCGAGGCCATCAACGGCGAGGACCCCGCGAAGCTCTCCACGCGGATTTTCTTCGACGAACTCACGCCCCTCCACCCCGACGAGCGGATCGTCATGGAGACGACCGCGGAGGAACTCGCCACGCGGGTCGTGGACCTGATCGTGCCGATCGGCTTCGGGCAGCGCGGCCTGATCGTCAGCCCGCCGCGGGCCGGCAAGACGATCCTCCTCCAGAAGATGGCCAAGGCGGTGCTCGCCAATTACCCCGAGGCCTACGTCTTCATGCTGCTCATCGACGAGCGGCCGGAGGAGGTCACCGACATGGAGCGGCAGGTGAAGGGGCCCTCCTGCGAGGTGATCAGCTCGACCTTCGACGAGAACGCGAGCCGCCACGTGCAGGTCGCCGACATGGTGATCGAGAAGGCCAAGCGGCTCGTGGAGTACGGCCGCGACGTGGTGATCTTCCTCGACTCGATCACGCGGCTGGCCCGGGCGTGGAACTCCGAGGTGCCCAACTCCGGCAAGATCCTCTCCGGCGGCGTGGACTCCGGGGCCCTGCAGCGGCCCAAGCGGTTCTTCGGCAGCGCCCGCAAGGTCGAGCAGGGGGGCTCGCTGACGATCCTCGCCACCGCGCTCGTCGACACCGGCAGCCGCATGGACGACGTGATCTTCGAGGAGTTCAAGGGCACCGGCAACCTCGAGATCGTGCTCGACCGCCGGCTCGTGGACAAGCGGATCTACCCCGCGATCGACATCAACCGCTCGGGCACTCGCCGCGAGGAGATGCTGCTCGAGCAAGACGAGTACCGCCGCATCTGCGTGCTGCGCCGCGTGCTCGGCGAGATGAACCCGACCGACGCGATGGAACTGCTCCTCAACCGGCTCGGCAAGACGAAGACCAACGCCGAGTTTCTCGCGGCGCTCAAGACGTGAGGGGCGGGCCGAGGCCGCGATGACGAAGACGCCCCCGTCCGACCCGACCGCCCGGCCCCCGGCCGGCGCCCGCGTGGCCGTCGTCGCGGCGCGGTGGAACGCCGAGATCGTGGAGGGACTGCTCGCCGGGTCGCTCGCCCGGCTCGGGGCCGCGGGCCTCGCGGGCGACGCCGTGGACGTGGTCCGCGTGCCGGGCTCGTTCGAACTGCCGCTCGTGGCCGACCGGCTCGCCGCCGGCGGCCGCCACGGCGCCGTGATCTGCCTCGGCGCCATCGTCCGCGGCGAGACGAGCCACGACCGCCACATCGCGGCCGCCGTCGCCCAGGGCGTCGAGCAGGCCGGCCGCGCCCGCGGCGTGCCGATCCTGTTCGGCGTGCTCACCTGCGACACGCTCGACCAGGCCCGGGCCCGTTCCGTCGTGCCGGCCGCCGGCGCCGCCTGGGACGAGGCCGCCTTCGCCCGCAACAAGGGGGCCGAGTCGGCCGCCGCCGCGATCGAGATGATGAACGTGTGCTCCCGGCTCGCCCCCCCCGCCCGCTGACCCACGCATGCCGCGCCGCAGCCGAGCCCGCGAAGCCGCCCTCCAGGTGCTCCACGAGCAGGAGTTCAACCCCGGGACCGACCCCCGCGACCGCGGCCGGTTCCTGAAGGGCCGGCTCCATTCCGGGCCGCTCGTCGCCTTCGCCGAGTCGCTCGTCGAGGGCGTGAGCCGCGACCGCGAGGCCCTCGACGCACGGCTCGACGCGCAGTCCGCCAACTGGCGCGTTTCGCGGATGGCGGCCACCGACCGCATCGTGCTGCGGATCGCGCTCCACGAACTCCTCCACACCGACACGCCGGGCCCCGTCGTCGTGGACGAGGCGATCGAGCTGGCCCGCCGCTACGGCGGCGAGGCCTCGCCGCGGTTCGTCGCCGGCGTCCTCGGCGGACTGCTCGCCGCGCTCAAGTCGGCCGCCGCGGAGCGCGGCTGAACCTCCACTCCCCGGCAGGAATCCGTCGATGGCCCTCTTCAGGTTCGGCAGCGGCGACAGGAAGGAGCCAGCCGCGGCGGGCGATCCGGCCGCTGAGCCCGCTACGGCGGCCCCGGCCGAGGCCGCCCCGAAGCGCGGCCTGCTCGACCGGCTCCGAGCCGGCCTCGCGAAGACCGCGCAGGTGCTCGGCACCGACGTCCGCGACCTCTTCAAGCGCGAGGGGCGGCTGGTGGACGACGCGTTCCTGGCGGACCTGCGGGCCGCGCTCGTGAAGACCGACATGGGCCCCGCCGCGGCGGAGGCGATCGTGGCCGACGTCCGCGAGCGGCTGCGGGCCCGCGTCGTCGAGCCCGCCGTCGTGCTCGACTCGATCCGCCGGCAGCTGCTCGCGCGGCTCGCGCCGCCGGCCGGCGCCGGCCCGGGTGGCCTGGCCGTGGCCGCCTCGGGACCCACCGTGATCCTCGTCACGGGCGTCAACGGCTCGGGCAAGACCACCTCGATCGCCAAGCTCGCGCGGCTCTTCACCCGCGAGGGCAGGCGGGTCGTGCTCGGCGCCGGCGACACCTTCCGCGCGGCGGCCGTCGAGCAGCTCGCCATGTGGGCCGGCCGCGTGGGCGCCGAGATCGTCCGCGGCGAGCCGGGCTCGGATCCGGCGAGCGTGGCGCACCGCGCGGTGGCGAAGGCGGTGGCGGAGGGCTTCGACGTCTGCATCGTGGACACCGCCGGCCGGCTCCAGACGCAGTCGAACCTCATGCAGGAGTTGGCGAAGATCCGCCGCGTGATCGCCAAGCAGGTGCCGGACGGCCCCCACGAGACGCTCCTCGTGATCGACGCCACGGCCGGCCAGAACGCCCTCTCCCAGGCGAAGGGCTTCAAGGAGGCCGCCGCCTGCACGGGGATCGTGCTGGCGAAGCTCGACGGCTCGGCCCGCGGCGGCGTGATCGTGCCGGTCGCCGAGCAGTTCGGCCTGCCTGTCAGGTTCGTGGGGCTCGGCGAGTCGGCCGACGACCTCGAGCCGTTCGTGCCCGAGCGTTTCCTCGACGCCCTGCTCGAGGGAGCCTTCGAGCAGGCGGCCTGACACGGTCGCACCGGCGCCGGCCAGATGTCGCACGTTCCGCGACCGGCATGGTTTTCCACCGCACCCGTCCGGTCGCGGAAACCCTGCGCCCGGCGCCGCCGCCTCCAGCGTGGTCGTCGCATCGCGGCCGATACACGATCACGGGGTGGGAAGGGCCGGTCGCGGTTTTGGCGGATCGCGGCCGGCTGGGCGCCCCCCCTTGAGTCGCACGCACGGGGCCGCATGGATGCGGTCCCGGCATTGAATCTGTCCACCGACCGGGAGTTTTCAGCCCATGTCCACCGCCACCGCGCGGCTGCCCCACATCGTGGCGGGCAGCCTGCTTTTCACACTTCTCGCGATCACCTCCACGGGCATCGCCCGCGGGCAGAACGTGCCCGCGATTCCGAACGTCCCCCAGGAGGAGACGCAGGAGTACCGCGCCCTCCCGCCGGCGGAGGCCGCCGAGGAGGCCTCGGAGGAGACGGGGCCGACCCGCTATCTCGAGATTCCCTCGCTCGTCAAGAACAACATCAAGACCTACGGCTGGATCGACGCCGGCATCGGCGCCAACAACTGGGGCAGCCCGTTCAACGGCACGATCACGTTCGGTGACCGCAACTGGCAGTTCATGATGAACCAGCTCTACCTCGTGAACGAGAAGACGCTCGACACCGAGGGGGGCGACTGGGACTGGGGCGGCCGTGTGGACCTGCTCTACGGCACGGATTACATCTGGACGACGGCCTCCGGCCTCGACGCGTTCAACTACAACTCGGTGAACTCCTACTTCGTGCCGCGCTGGAATTCCAGCAAGTATTACGGCTTGGCGATGCCGCAGCTCTACGCGGAGATCGGCCGCGGCGACGTGTCGGCGAAGTTCGGCACTTCTACACGCCGATGGGCTACGAAGTGGTGCCGGCGGTCGGTAACTTCTTCTACACGATCAACAACACGTTCCAATACGGCGAGCCGTTCACCCACACCGGCATGCTCGTCCAGTGGAAGGCCAACGACCAGCTCACCTGGTACGGCGGCATCGTGAACGGATGGGACAACTGGGATTCGGGCACGTCGCTGGCCTCGA
>JBJTPA010000084.1:0-4352 GCA_046074885.1 Planctomycetaceae bacterium | reverse complement strand
TCGTTGCAGCGGGCCAGGCCGCACACGGAGGCCCCCGACACGATCCCCGCGATGTCGCGGACGCTCTCGAAGTCGCCCGGCGAGGCGATCGGGAAGCCGGCCTCGATGACGTCCACGCCGAGCTGCACGAGCGCCTGCGCGATCTCCATCTTCTCGGTGCGGTTCATGCTCGCGCCGGGTGACTGCTCGCCGTCGCGGAGCGTGGTGTCGAAGATGCGGACGGGCCTGGGAGACGACATCGTGCGGGCACCGGGGCGGGGGACGACCGATCGCGGCCGGGCGGCACGCGGATCGACATCGCATCGTACCCGGCGGGAGGGGTGCGCACAGCGGCCTCCCGGCGTCCCCGATCGCCGGCAGTCCGGCTCCTGTTACACTCGCTCGCCGCGCAGCCCGCTCCGCGCCCGGACGATCCACCGATGCCCAACGAGACGACGCATCCGCAGCCGGCAGTGCCCGCCGTCGCGCACGGGGGGCACCCGCAGCCGGCTGGCGACCGGCTCCGTCGCGGCCTCACCGGCGGCGCAATCCTGGCCGCCGGCGGGCTCGCCTGGTGGTGGTTCGCGACCCACCCCCTCCCCGGGGGCCCCGACCACGTCGGGGCCGGGCCGGCCGGCGCCGCGTCCGAGGCGGCCCGCGATGTCGTGACGCTGCCCGCCGCGTCGGCCGGCGACATCGTGCTGGTGAAGGCGGAGTTGCGGCCCGTTCGCGAGAGCCTCACCGTGCCGGGTCGCCTCGACTACGACGCCCGACTCCGGCTCAGCTACGAGTCGCCCGTGGACGGCATCGTCTCGCGGGTGCTCGTCCAGGTGCGGCAGAAGGTGGCCAAGGGGGACCCGCTCGCCGAGGTCTCGAGCCCGGACGTCGGCATCGCCCGCGACGACGTGCGGAAGCGCGAGGCCGACCGGGAAATCGAGCGGAAGGCGGCCGACTGGGCCGCGACCATCGCCGCGAACGTGGACGAGCTCCTCGATCTGCTCGCCGCCCACCCGCCGCTCGACGAAGTGGAGGGCCGGTTCCGCGACCGCGTGCTCGGCGCCTACCGCGAGAAGATCCTCGCCCCGTACTCGCGGCTCCTGTTCGTGGAGAAGGTGAGTGCCAGCACGCGGCAGCTCGGCGAGGGAGGTGTGCTCTCCGGACGGATCGTCGAGGAGCGGACGAGCAACCTCGAGGTGGCGCGGGCGAGCTTTGCGGCGGCCTGCGAGGCCGCGCGGTTCGACACGCGTCAGGAGCGGGACCGGGCCCGGGCGGCGCTCGAGCAGGCCGACCGGCTCGTGCAGGTGGCCCGCGAGAACCTGCGGACGCTCGTGGGCAGCCGGCTCGACGCCGGGGGCTCGGGCGTCGTCGCCGAGGACGGCGAGCAGAGCCCCGGCGAGGCGGCCGGCCTGAGCACGCTCGTGCTCCGCACGCCCTTCGACGGCGTGGTCGAGGAGATCTTCATGTCGCGGGGCGAGCGGGTGAAGGCGGGCGACCGGCTGTTCGTCGTCGCCGACACGTCGACGCTCTGGGTTCGCGCCCAGATCAACGAGCGGCAGTGGACGCAGGTCGAACTGGCCGAGGGCCAGGAGGTGCACGTCCACATGCCCGGTGCGGTCGAGCACGAGGCGACCGCCCGCATCAACCACGTGGCGGCGACGGTCGAGGAGGCCACCCGCAGCGTGCCGTTGGTCGCCGAGATCGAGAACGACGACGCGCACTTCAAGCCGGGCATGTTCGTGTGGGTGGACCTGCCCGAGGGGGGCGCCCGCGAGGCGGTCACGGTCCCGGCCGAGGCGGTGATGCGGCACAAGGGCAAGGCGTTCGTGTTCGTGCCGGAGGGGACGGATCGGTTCCGCCGCGTGGACGTCGAGACGGGCGCGGAGAGCGACGGCTTCGTCGAGGTGACCGGCGGGCTCGACGCCGGCCGCGAGGTGGTCGCCCGCGGGGCCTTCCTGCTCAAGAGCGCGCTGTTGCTCGAGGACGAGGCGTAGCGGGAGGCGGCGGGTGCTCACAGGCGTCATCGAGTGGTCGCTCGCGAACCGGGCGCTGGTGATCGCGGCCTTCGTGCTCATGGCGATCGGGGGGCTCTACTCCGCCACCCGAATTCCCGTCGATGCGGTGCCCGATCTCGTCAACGTCCAGGTCACGGTCGTCACGGAGGCCGGCACGCTCCCGCCGCTCGAAGTGGAGCGGACGATCACCTACCCCGTCGAATTGGCGATGAGCGGCCTGCCGGACGTGGAGGAGATCCGCAGCGTCTCGCGGCTGGGGATCTCGCTCGTCACCATCGTGTTCCACGAGGGGACCGACATTCTCCGGGCCCGGCAACTCGTCCAGGAGCGGCTGCCGCAGGCGAAGGGGGGCATCCCGATTCCCGATGCCGAACCCCAGCTCGGCACGCTCAGCACCGCCCTCGGCGAGATCCTCCAGTTTGAGGTCCGCGGGGCGGGCAGGAACCTCATGGACCTGCGGAGCATCCTCGAGTGGGACATCGCGCCGGTGATGCGGACGGTTGCCGGCGTCACCGACATCAACGCCCACGGAGGCTACGCGAAGAGCTACGAGGTGCAGGTCGATCCCGACCGCATGTCGTCGCGGGGCATCACGCTCGGCGAGGTGCTCGGCGCGCTCGACCGCAACAACACGAGCACCGGCGGCGGCTACATCGTCCGGAACGGCGAGCAGCGGTTCATCCGCGGCGAGTCGCTGCTTCGCGGCGTCGAGGACATCGAGCGGGTGGTCGTCCGCAGCCCGCCGGGGGGCGTGCCGGTGCTCGTCCGCGACATCGGCACGGTGGCCGTGGCGCCGCTCGTGCGGCAGGGGGCCGCCACCCGCGACGGCCGCGGCGAGGTGGTCACCGGCATGGTGATGATGATCCGCGGGGAAAACAGCCGGCGGGTCGTGGCCGCGGCCAAGGAGAAGCTGGAGACCGTGCGGGCCGCGCTGCCCCCGGGCGTCGAGCTGGAGATCCTCTACGACCGCTCCGACCTCATCGCGCGGACGCTCGACACGGTGCTCCACAACCTCGCCGAGGGGGGGCTGCTCGTGATCGCGGTGCTGCTCATCCTGCTCGGCAACGTCCGCGCCGGGATCATCGTCTCGCTGGCGATCCCGCTCTCCATGCTGTTCGCGTCGAACCTGATGCTCGCCTGCGGCATTCCCGCAAGCCTCATGAGCCTGGGCGCCATCGACTTCGGGCTCGTGGTGGACAGCTCGGTGATCATGGTCGAGAACTGCGTGCGGCGGCTGGGCCTGGCGCCGCCGACCGCCTCCAAGCTCGACGTGGTCCGCGACGCGGCGATCGAGGTCCGGGGGCCGACGATGTTCGGCGAGCTCATCATCGCCATCGTCTACCTGCCGATCCTGTTCCTCGAGGGCACCGAAGGCAAGCTCTTCCGCCCGATGGCCCTGACGGTGCTCTTCGCGCTGCTCGGGTCGCTCGTCATCTCGCTGACGCTCATGCCGGTGCTCGCGGCCACGGTGCTCAAGCGGGAGGAGGAGCACGAGCCGTTCGTGATGCGGGCGTTCCACCACCTCTACCGGCCGCTCGCCCGCCTCGCGGTCTGGCACCCGGTCGTCGTCTCCCTCGGCGCGGCCGCCCTCGTCGCGGCCAGCATCCCGGTGGCCCTGCGGCTGGGGGCCGAGTTCATGCCGCGGCTCGACGAGGGGGACCTGCTCGTGGAGGTCAACCGCCTCCCGAGCGCCACGCTCGAGGACTCGATCCCGTTCACGGGCCGCGTCGAGAAGGTGCTCCTCGGCTTCCCGGAGGTGCGGACCGTGTTCTGCAAGACGGGCCGGCCCGAGATCGCCAACGACATCATGGGCGTGCAGCAGACCGACGTGTGGGTCATGCTGAAGCCCGTCGCCGACTGGCCCGCGGGCACGACCCGCGACGATCTCGTGGAGCGGATGTCTGGGGCGCTGACGGAGGCCGTGCCGGGGGCGAAGTTCGGCTTCAGCCAGCCGATCGAGATGCGGGTGGACGAGCTGGTGGCCGGCGTGAAGGCCGACGTGGCCGTGCTCGTCTACGGCGACGACCTCGACACGCTCGGCGACCTCGGCAAGAGGATCGAGGCCGTGCTGCGCGACATGCCCGGCGCCGCCGACGTCCGCGCCGACATGCAGGCCAACGTGCCCACGCTGCGGATCGACGCCCGGCAGGACCAGCTCGCCCGCCACGGCATCGACGGCATCGACGTCATGCGGACGGTGGCCGCCATGGGCGGGATCCAGACGGGCGTCGTCTACGAGGGCCGGCCGCGATTCCCGCTCACGGTGAAGTTCCCCCGGTCGTGGCGGGAGGACGAGGCGCTCGTCCCGCAGATCCCGGTGGACTCGGCCGGGGCGCGGCCGGTGCCGCTCGGCGAGTTGGC
>JBJTPA010000083.1:0-4212 GCA_046074885.1 Planctomycetaceae bacterium | reverse complement strand
CCGATGTTCGGACCTTCCGGAGTCTCGATGGTACACAAACGGCCGTAGTGAGTATAATGTACATCACGTACTTCGAAACCTGCACGTTCACGGGATAGACCACCGGGTCCGAGAGCGGAAAGACGACGCTTATGCGTGATTTCCCCCAAAGGATTGGTTTGGTCCATGAACTGTGAAAGTTGGTTGGTACCGAAGAAGGAATTGATTACAGAAGATAGGGTACGTGCGTTGATCAAGTCTACTGGCTTGAAATCTTCGTTATCCCGTACGTTCATTCGCTCCCGGATAGTTCTGGCCATACGAGCAGTCGAACTACCTCGAGCCGCTCCTGGACTCGAAACGGTCGACCGCTGACGCCCACGACCGCTGGATCGTCTACGGCCGGGTTGACGGCCGGCAGCTGTTCAGCGCGAAGGAGATCACGCTCTCCCCTGGCGCGAAGATCACGGTCAAGGACGCCGGCGCCAGCGGCTGGATCACGGTGCAGGGCGAGGGCCGCGTGGGAGTCCACGACGTCGCCACGCCCACGCTCATCCGCTTCGGCGAGATGACGTCCGACGAGCTCTTCATCTCGGCCGACGCCGCCGCGGCGGGCTACGTGGTGGAGAACACCGGCCCGGGCCCGCTCGTCGCCCTCCGCTACTTCGGCCCCGACGTGCACGACGACCTGCCCATGAACGGGAGACAGGCATGAGCCACGCCGCCCCCAAGCTCCACAACGCGATGTGGCCCGGCCTCGTCGGCAAGGGCACCGACCCCGGCCAGGAGCCGCCGATCTCGCTGGAGCGGATGCTCGAGCTGACGGCCGGTGCCAACGTGAACGGCCGGAAGTTCGACGGCATCGACTACTTCCTCTTCCTGCCGCACACGAACCCGGAGGCGACCGACGCGGAACTCGTGAAGATCGCCGACCTGATCGCGTCCCACGGCTTCGCCGTCGGCTCGCTCGTGGCGCCGGTCTGGCCGGGCACGGTGGGCGACTCGGCGATGGGCGACGCGGCGGCCCGGGAGAAGTTCCTCGCCGCGGTGCGGATGGCCTGCCGGGTCGCGAACGTGTTCGAGCGGCACGGCGTGCGGAAGTACGGCGTGATCCGGATCGACTCGGCGGAGTTCGGCGTGGCGAAGTGGCGCGAGAACCCGAAGGCCAACACGACCCGGATCGCGGAGACCTTCCGCGAGGCGGCGAAGATCGCGAAGGGCCACGGCCAGCGGCTGGCGGCCGAGGGAGAGATCTGCTGGGCGGGGATGCACTCCTGGAAGGACATGCTCGACCTGCTCGAGGAGGTCGGGATGCCCGAGGCGCTCGGCTTCCAGGCCGACCTCGCCCACACCTACCTCTACCTCCTCGGCTACAACGCCCCGGAGCACGCCCTGGTGCGGCCCGGCTACACGGACGCCGAGTTCTGGCCCGCCTACCAGGCGATGGTGGCCAAGCTGCGGCCGTGGACGATCGACTTCCACGTGGCCCAGAACGACGGCTAGGTGCACGGCGCGGGCTCGCACGACAAGACCGGCAAGCACTGCCCGGCCGACGACCCAAACGGCAAGCTCGACATCGTGCGGTGCGCGGGCGAGTGGCTCAAGGACGCGCCGAGCCGCGGCATCGAGCACATCTGCTGGGACGGCTGCATGTTCCCCAACGCCACGCTCGAAAACCAGAAAACCTGGAACACCGTCCTCGAGACCATGCTGGCCGTTCAGGCCGCCCATGGCTGGGACTCAACCGTGGCCCACTAGGAGTCGCAGCCGCATCGGCATCGATGCGACGGACCTGCGGCCGTTGATCGCTGGCACCCCTTTTTCGAACATCCGATGGAACTGAATCACTGAGACGAGGAGCGGAGGGCTCGGCGACTGCTCGAGGAGCCTAGGGCCGCCGCGGCCCTCAGCGACGATCTGAAAGACCGCAACGCGGCGACAGTTGCCGGCCCGCAGCGGCTTCATCCAACTACCACAACCCGCGAGGAGAGAATCGATGGCAAAGCCCCTTCGCATCGGCATGATCGGCTACGGCTTCATGGGCCGCGCCCACTCCAATGGCTACAACCGCGTCAAGGACTTCTTCGACCTCGAGTACCTCCCCGTGCTCCAGGCCGTGGCGGCCCGCGACGCCGCGAAGGCCAAGGTCTTCGCCGACCGCTGGGGCTACGCGCGGGTCGAGACCGACTGGCGGAAGCTCGTGGCGGCCGACGACATCGACGCCATCGACATCTGCACGCCGAACAACCTCCACGCCGAGATCGCCATCGAGGCCGCGAAGCACGGCAAGGCGATCCTCTGCGAGAAGCCGCTGTCGATGGACACGGCCGAAGGTGAGACGATGTGCGCGGCGGTCGAGAAGGCCGGCGTGCCCAACACGGTCTGGTACAACTACCGCCGCATCCCGGCGGTGACGTTCGCGAAGCAGATCATCGACTCCGGCGCCCTCGGCCGCGTGTTCCACTACCGGGCCGAGTTCCTCCAGGACTGGACGATCTCGGCCGACCTGCCGCAGGGCGGGGCGGCACTCTGGCGGCTCGACGCGGCGGCGGCCGGCAGTGGCGTGACGGGCGACCTGCTCGCCCACTGCATCGACACGGCGATCTGGCTCAACGGCGGCGTGGCCGACGTCACGGCCATGACCGAGACGTTCGTCAAGGAGCGGAAGCACACGCTGACCGGCAAGGTGGAGCCCGTCAAGATCGACGACGCCTGCTCGTTCCTCTGCCACTTCACGAACGGCTCGCTGGGCCTCTTCGAGAGCACGCGGTACGCCCGCGGCCACAAGGCGCTCTACACGTTCGAGATCAACGGCGAGAAGATGAGCCTCAAGTGGGACCTCCACGACCTCCACCGGCTCCAGGTCTTCGACTACGCGGACGCCGGGCCGATGCGGGGCTGGAAGAGCGTGCACGTCACCGACAGCGATCACCCCTACATGGGCAAATGGTGGGTGCCGGGCCTGGCGATCGGCTACGAGCACTCGTTCGTCCACCAGGTGGCTGACTTCCTCGAGGCCTACGCGAAGAAGCAGCCCTGCAGGCCCACGTTCCGCGACGCGCTCGAGACGCAGAAGGTGTGCGACGCCGTCCTCGCGAGCGCACGGAGCCACCAGTGGGTCCGCGTCGGCGGCTGATCGCCGGGCTGGGGCTCGCCGTGGCCTGCGGGGCCGGCTGGCTCGCGGTGCCGCGGCGGTTCGAGGTCGATGGCGTGTCGATGGGACCGGCGCTCCTGCCCGGCGACGTCGTCCGCACCGGCCCGTTCCCGGCGTTCGACCGGCTGCGGCGGCCGCGGCGGCTCGAGCGCTGGGTGCTCGCGGCCGCGGATTCGCTCGCGGTCAAGCGGGTCGTGGGCCTGCCGGGCGAGGAGTTCGTGATCCTCGCCGGCGACCTCGTCGTCGACGGCGAACGCGTCCTCAAGGGCCCGCGGCTGCTCGCGGAGATCGGCTCCGTCGTGCCCGACGAGGCGACCGGGGGTCCGCCTCCGGCCGAGGCGGGCTGGGCATGGTCGCGACCCGCCGGAGAAATCGTCGACGACGCGGCATTCGACGAGGGGGCGACGCGGGTGCTCGCGGCCGTCCGCGACGTCGGCCTCGCGGCGGTGCTGGACGTGCGGCGCGCGTCCGCCGCGGATCCCGTGACGGTCCGCGTCCGCGTCGGCGAGGCCGTCCTGTCTCGGCCGCTCGCGGGCCCGGGCCGCCACGCGTTCGTCGCCGGCCGGCTCGACGGCCACCTCGTGCTCGCGACGTGGCGAGTGCGGCCGGACGCCGGCGCGGCGGCTCCGCGCGCGTGCCTTCCGGCCGCCGCTCCGGAGGCATGGCAGGTCGCCGACCCGTGGCCGGACCCGGCCGGCGACGACGCGGCCCCCGCGCTCGCGATCGGCGGCGACGACCGCGTGACCATCGCGGACGTCGTCCGCTGGCGCGACGTCGCCTGGCGGCCCGGCGCCGACGGCCGCACGTCGTGGCGGCTCGGCGCCGACGAGATCCTCGTGCTCGGCGACCACCCCGCCGCCTCGACCGACTCGCGCCGGTGGGGACCCCTCAAGGCCGCGGCGCTCCGCCACCGGATCGTCTCCGGCCCGCCCGGGCGCTAGCCGAGGCGGGGCAGCATCCGGTCGGCCTCGTGGAGCACGACGAGGCTGTCGGCCCGGTGCGCGAGCCGCTCGACGGACTCCGGGCCGGCTGCGTGGCCGAAGCCGAGTTCCTCGACGGTGTCGCCGTCGATGTCGGTG
>JBJTPA010000082.1:0-5540 GCA_046074885.1 Planctomycetaceae bacterium | reverse complement strand
GTCGCCGTCGATGTCGGTGAGGAGCACGAGCCGGCGGTCGCCGAGCGCGCGGGCAAAGAGCCGCGTCTCCAGCGCGTCGGCGACGAGCGCGGGGTCCCCGAGCGTCGCCGCCTCGTGCACGAGCCGATCGAGCGGCGCGCCCTGCCGCCAACGCTCGAAGATGATGCCGGGGAATGCGGACACGCGGCCGGCAACGCAGACCGTGCCGCCGGGCCGCGTGACCCGGGCCGCCGCCGCCACCGCGCGGGTCACTGCGGCGAAGCCGGCGGACGGATCGGCGAGCGACGCGACGGCGACATCGACGGCCGCCTCGACGCGCGGGCACCAGGCGATCGCCGCCTCGCGGGCCAGCCGCCCCGCCTCGTCGGGCAGGCCGAAGACCGCCGCGGCGAGCGTGCCGCCCCGGCCCCACACGAGCCGCAGGCTCGCGCAGACACCGAGCTGCCAGGAGACCTCCTGCATCGCCGACTTCCAGTCGGGCAGCGCGTGGCGGCCCCGCCGTGCCAGCGCCAGCGCGAGGTCGCGCCGGCACTCGAGCCGCGCGAACGAGGGCCACAGCTCCCCCTCGAGCGACCGCCCGCCGAGGGCCGCGTTCCAGCCCCACTCGCCCACCGCCACCACCACGTCGGCGTCCACGAGCGACCGCGCCAGGTAGAGCGGACGCGCCGCCTCGTCCGCGGCGAGGTAGGACGTGGCCGCGTCGAGCGCCGGATCGAAGGCCACGGCGCCGGCCGTCGGGCGGCCGGCCGGGGCCGAGGTGCGTCCCTCGTCGAGCCGTGGCGACTCGATGATCGAGACGTCCGGCGCCGACACGCCGTCCGCGGCGAGGCCCGCGGCGATGGCGGCGACGACGGACGCGGCCTCCGGCACGTCGCCCGCCAGCGCGACGACGACGCGGTCGCCGGGCACGACGTGGGCCGCGAGCGGCGGGCCGTGGGCCGGCCGGGCGATCGCCTCGGCCACCAGCGATCGGGCGTCGTCGCCGGCCACGCCGGCCGGACCCCGGAACTCGCCCGCCGCGGCCCCGGGTGCGGGTTCCAGAACGAGCGGGTCGGCGGCGCCGTAGTCGAGGAGGACGGGCAACGGTGGGCTGGGGCTGTGAGGGGCGTCACCGCCGCGGCGGTGAGGACTCCCGGCATCCTACCCGCGGCCGGGGCCCCGCGGACACGCCCGTCCCGGGGACGTGGCCCGACCCGGACGGCCGCAGGGTTTCGCCGTCCGGAACGAGCGGAACTCCCGCTCCGGCCGCTCAATCCGCCAGTTCCCGAACGCCGATGACGACCCGCAGATCGGATACGACCGGACCGCGAATCGGGAGACGCCCGTGCGCACGACCTTCTCGTTCCTCGCCCGCCTCGCCCTCGCCGCCTCCCTGGCGGCCGTCTCCGTCCGCTCCACGACGGCCCAGGAAACGATCGTGCTCGACGACGCCGACGTCGGCGGAATGGCCGCGGCACCCGGCGCGTGCGGCTGTCGCAACGCCCAGTCGCCCCCCTGGCACGGGAGCGTCGCCGGCGACCCCTGCGGGCCCTCCTGCCCGCCGCCGAACGTGTTTCACGCCGATCCGTGCCGGCAAGCCTGGCTGAAGCACAACGCGCGGCAGCAGGGCTGCGTCCTGCCGCCCCACTTCCCGCGGATGCACGGCTGGCTCACGGACGGCCGGTGGCCGACGCCGCGGCCGATCATGCTGCCCCGCTGCCCTCGCTGCGGCGCGCATCTCGAGCACGCGATGTGATCACGTCCAGGCGGCGGCCACGAGGAGCATCGCCGCGGCGATGACCGCGCAGCCGATCACGTCGAGCGTCGCACCGCTGGCCATCATCGCCCGCAGCGGGATCCGGCCCGATCCGTAGACGATCGCGTTGCACGGCGAGCTCACCGGCATCATGAACCCGAGGCTGGCGGCGAACGTGGCCGCCAGTGCCGCGGCGACCGGGTCGGCCCCCGTCGCCTGGCCCATCGCGATCACGATCGGCACGACCATCGTGGCGCTGGCCACGTTGCTCGTGAACTCGCTCGTGACCACGGCCACGAGCGCCGCCACGACGACGAGGATCGCGCCGGCCCACGGGCCGGCGGGAATCCAGCCGGTGATCGCCCGGCCCACGGCCGCCGCCAGGCCGGTCGAGAAGCAGAGTTCGCCGAGGGCCAGCCCGCCACCGTAGAGGAGCACGATATCCCAGTCGATCCGGGTGTCGCGCCACGACACCGCCCGCCGCCGCCGCCCGTCGGGACCGCGGTCGCCGGGCAGGATGAAGAGCAGCACGGCCCCGACGACCGCTGCCACGCCCTCCGGGATCCGGGCGGCGAGAGCCTGGTACGCCGCGGCGCCGGGACCGGCGACCGCGAGCACCGCGCCCGGCGCCACCCAGAGCGCGACCGTGATCGCGAAGGCCGCGGCGGTCGAGATCTGCCCCGCCGTCCAGCGGCCAAGACGCGCCCGCTCGCCGGCCACGTAGGCCGTCACCCCCTCGAGCCGCTCGACCCCCGCCGGGAACAGCGTCGCGAGCACCGCCACGCAGGCCGTCCCGAGCACGGCCACCACCGGCAGGCTCACGGCGCACCAGCCGGGGAACGACACCGGCACGCCCAGCTCGTCGCGAATGAAGCCCAGGCCGATCAGGTTCGTGGGCGTGCCGATCGGCGTCGCCAGGCCGCCGATCGACGCCGCGAAGGCGATGCACAGGAACAGGCCGGTGGCGAAGGTGGCGGCCGGCATGCGGCCCGACCGGCGGCCCGCCTCCTCGACGGCGTGCAGGATTCCCGACACGATCGCGAGCATCATCGCCGCAGTGACGGTGTTGGACATGAAGGCGCTGATCAGCATCGACACGACCGCGACCGCGGCGAGAATCCGCCGCGGTCGCTCGCCGACCCAGGGCACCGAGAGCACGGCGTATGCCAGCCGGCGGTCGATCCCGTGGATGCGGATCGCCTCCGCGAGCAGGAACGAGCCGATGAACAGGAAGATGAGCGGGTCGGCGAACGGACGGAAAACCTCCTTGGCCGGCGCCACCCCGGCGACCACGCAGGCCGCCGCGCCGAGCAGGGCCGTCACCGCCAGCGGCAGGGCCTCGGTGAACCAGAGCACGATGACGACCGCGACGACGACGGCGAGCCGCTGCGCTTCGGGGGTGAGATCCATGACCGGGAGTGTAGCCGTCGCGCCGGCGGAGCCGACTGAGGGCACGACGCCCGTGTTTTGCCTTCACCAGGTCTTGCCGAGTGCGGCTTGGGCGGCCGCGAGCCGGGCCACCGGCAGGCGGAACGGCGAGCAACTCACGTAGTCGAGCCCCACGTGGTGGCAGAACAGCACCGAGTGCGGGTCGCCGCCGTGCTCGCCGCAGATGCCGAGCTTGATGTCCGGCCGGCTCTTCCGCCCCTTCTCGACGGCGATCTCCATGAGTTTGCCCACGCCCGTGGCGTCGATCGACGCGAAGGGATTGGCCTTGAAGATGCCCTCGTCGGTGTACTTCTGCAGGAACGAGCCCATGTCGTCGCGGCTCATGCCCAGGCAGGTCTGCGTGAGGTCGTTCGTGCCGAACGAGAAGAACTCGGCCGTCTCGGCGATCTCGTCGGCCGTGAGCGCGCCGCGCGGGATCTCGATCATCGTGCCGACCATGTACTTGATCTTCTGGCCCGTCTCCTTCTGCACCTCCTCGGCCACCCGGTGCACGATCGCCACCTGGTTGTCGAGCTCCTTCTTGAAGCCCACGAGCGGGATCATGATCTCGGGCTTCACCTTGATGCCGTCCTTCTGCACCTTGGCCGCGGCCTCGAACACCGCGCGGGCCTGCATCTCCGAGATCTCGGGGTAACTGATGCCGAGCCGGCAGCCACGATGGCCGAGCATCGGGTTGAACTCGTGCAGCGCCGCGACGCGGGCCTTCACCTTCTCGAGCGCGACGCCGAGCTTCCGCGCCAGGTCGGCCTGGGCGGCCTCGTCGTGGGGCACGAACTCGTGCAGCGGCGGGTCGAGGAAGCGGATCGTGGCCGGCCGACCGTCGAGGGCCCGGAAGATGCCCTCGAAGTCGTCCCGCTGGTAGGGCAGCAGCTTGGCCACGGCCTTGCGGCGGGCCTCCTCGGCCTCCGAGAGGATCATCTCCCGCATCGCGTCGATGCGGTCGCCCTCGAAGAACATGTGCTCGGTCCGCGTCAGGCCGATGCCCTCGGCGCCGAAGGCGATCGCCTGCCGCACCTGCTCCGGCGTGTCGGCGTTGGTGCGGATGCCGAGCTTCCGGTGCTTGTCGGCGAGCTTCATGATGAAGTCGTAGTACTGGAAGACCTCCGAGTCCTGCGGCTTCATCGTGCGGGCCACGAGCACCTGCTTGAGCTCGCTGTCGGCCGTCTTGATCGCCCCGGCGAACACCTCGCCGGTCGAGCCGTTGATCGAGATCGCGTCGCCCTCGCGGAGCGTCTTGCCGGCGCAGGAGAGCGTGCCGGCGGAGTAGTCGATCTGGATCGCGCCGGCGCCGGCCACGCACACCTTGCCCATCTGCCGGGCCACGAGCGCCGCGTGGCTCGACACGCCGCCGCGGCTCGTGAGGATGCCCTCGGCGGCGATCATGCCGCGGAGGTCCTCCGGCGAGGTCTCCACGCGGGCGAGAACGACTTTCCCGCCCTTGGCGGCGAGTTCCTCGGCCCTGGCCGCCGTGAACACGAGCTGGCCGGTCGCCGCACCGGGGCCGGCGGGCAGGCCCGAGGTGAGGAGCCGCCCGGACTGCTTGGCCGCCTCGTAGTCGTGGCGGTCGAAAATCGGCGCCAAGAGCTGCGAGAGCGCGTCCGGGTCGGCCGACTGGATCGCGTGGGCCGGCGACATGAGCTTCTGCTTCACCATGTCGTGGGCGATCTTCACGTAGGCCAGCGCCGTACGCTTGCCGTTCCGCGTCTGCAGCATGTAGAGCTTCTTCTTCTCGACCGTGAACTCGAAGTCCTGGACGTCGCCGAACTTCTTCTCGAGCGTCTGCCGCACCTTCTCGAGCTGCTTGTATGTGCCGGCGAAGACCGGGTCGTGGGCCATGTGGGCCACGGGGTGCGGCGTCCGCACGCCGGCCACCACGTCCTCGCCCTGCGCGTTGACGAGGTACTCGCCGTAGAAGACGTCCTCGCCGGTGGCAGGGTCGCGGGTGAAGGCGACGCCGGTGGCGCAGTCATCGCCCATGTTTCCGAACACCATGCTCTGCACGTTGACGGCCGTACCCCACTCGTCCGGGATCTTGTACTTGCGGCGGTAGAGGATCGCCCGCTCGTTCATCCAGCTGCCGAACACGGCGCCGACCGCGCCCATGAGCTGCTCGAAGGGATCCTGCGGGAAGTTCTTGTGTGTCCGCTCCTTGATGAGGGCGAGGTAGCGGCGGATCAGCTCACGCAGGTGCTCGGCGGAGAGATCGGTGTCATGGTGGATGCCGAGCTGGTGCTTGAGTCCCTCCATCACCTCCTCGAACGGCTCGTGCTCGTTCTCGTGCCGCTTCTGCACCCCCATCACGACGTCGCCGTACATCTGGATGAAGCGACGGTAGGAGTCGTAGGCGAAGCGGGGA
>JBJTPA010000081.1:0-5734 GCA_046074885.1 Planctomycetaceae bacterium | reverse complement strand
TCGAGAACAAGGTCCCGGTCACCGTCTGCCGGATGGTGCCCGAGGAGCAGGTCCGCCAGGTTTCCTACCAGGTCTGCAAGTTCGTCACCGAGGAGAAGGTCGAGCCGGTGCAGGTGCAGGTGATGAAGTACGTGACCGAGGAGCGGAGCGTGCAGGTGCCCCGGGTCGTCGAGAAGCGGGAGCCCTACACCTACACGGTGCGGATGCCGCGGACGGTGGTCACGAAGGTGCCGCTCGACGCCTGCGGCAATCCGCTGCCGGCCGCGGCTCCTCCCGCCGCCGCCACCACGCCGGCCACGCCCGCCGCGGGCCCGGTGAGGACCTTCAGCGACAAGCCGGCCGACGCCGCGCCCGCCACGAGCGCCGGTGGCTGGGGGGCCTCGAACCTCGACCACGTCGATCCCTCGAAGGGCTCCACCGGCACGGTCCGCGCGGAACGGCCGGTCGTGCAGGAGGAGCCGCTCACCCGGATCGAGCCGATTCCCGCGCCCGCCGCGAAGGAGACTCCCGACGCCGAGCCGCAGCCCACCGTCGCCCCGCCGGGGCCCACGGTCTATCCGCCGCCGCCGGCAGGCTCGGATCGCGACGTTCCCGCCGCCGAGACCTCGGGCGCCCCGGGCATCCGGCGCCGCCGCCCGCTCGACGACCACACGACCTGATCGCCGTCGCGGGCCACGGTAGACTCTGGCTCGGTCCACCGCCCCCCGGAGTCGCCCCATGCGCCCCCTCGTCGTCGCGATCGTCGTGTGTCTCCTCTCCGGACCACTCGCGTCCGCCGCGGAACCGCTCCGCGCGCTCATCGTGGACGGCCAGAACAACCACGACAACTGGCCGCAGACGACCAAGCGGATGAAGAAGTGGCTCGAGGACTCGGGCCGCTTCACCGTGGACGTGCGCACGCACGCGCCCAACGGGGAGGATCCGTCCTTCGCGCCGGCCTTCTCCGACTACGCGGTCGTCGTCAGCAACTTCGGCCACGGGGCGGCCCCCTGGCCCGCGGCCACGCAGGCGGCCTTCGAGGCGTACGTCCGCGGCGGCGGAGGCTTCGTGGTCGTCCACGCCGCCGACAACTCGTTCCCGAACTGGCCCGCGTACAACGAGATGATCGGGCTCGGCGGCTGGGGCGGCCGCAACGAGAAGAGCGGTCCCTACGTCTACTTCGACGACGCGGGCAAGGAGGTCCGCGACTCGTCCCCCGGCCCGGGAGGCGCGCACGGCCCACAGGCCGACTTCACGGTGGTCGTCCGTGACCAGGAGCACCCGATCACGAAGGGGATGCCGGCGGCGTGGCTGCACGTGAAGGACGAGCTTTACGACAGCCTTCGCGGCCCGGCGGTGAACATGCGGGTGCTGGCCACGGCGTTCTCGCCGCGGACGAAGCGCCACGAGCCGATGCTCATGACGATCGACCACGGCAAGGGCCGCGTGTTTCACACGCCGATGGGCCACGGCAATGACTCTCAGGAGTGCGAGGGGTTCGTCACGGCGCTGCAGCGTGGCGCGGAGTGGGCGGCGACCGGCGCCGTCACCCTGCCGGTGCCGGACGACTTCCCCACGGCCGACGCGACCCGACGCCGGCCGTTCGCCGACTGACGGCATGGCGGCAGCCGGCGGCAGGCTCGTCCTCGGCGTCGACTTCACCTCGGCGCCGCGACCACGGAAGCCGATCACCGCGGCCGTGGGCCGCCTCGTCGGCCGTCGCGGCCGCGCCGTCTACCGCCTCGAGGAAGTCCGCACCCTCGACTCGTTCGCGGCCTTCGAGGCCTTGCTGCGGACGCCGGGCCCGTGGCTCGGCGGCTTCGACCTGCCGTTCGGCCAGCCCCGCGCGCTCGTCGAGCACGAGGGCTGGCCGACCGCGTGGCCCGCGCTCGTGCGGTGGTACTGCGGCCGGCCGCGGGCGGAACTCCGTGCCGCGTTCCGCCGCTGGTGTGACGCGCGGCCGCCCGGCGACAAGTTCGCCTGGCGCAAGGCCGACAAGCCCGCCGGGTCGAGCCCGGCGATGCGCTGGGCCCATCCGCCCGTTGCCTGGATGATGCACGCCGGCATCGGCCGCATGCTCGACGCCGGGCTCGTGTTTCCCGCCCACGCGCACCCCCGCCGGCGGACGCCGGCCGGCGCGGCGCGGCTCGCGCTCGAGGCCTATCCCGGGTTCACGGTCCGGCAGGTGTGCCGGAAGCCCTACAAGAGCGACGAGCCCGCGGGGCGGACGCCGGATCGCGCCCTCCGCCGCGCGGAGATCCTGCGGGCGCTCGAGGCCGGCGCCGCCGGGGTCGAGGTGTCGCTCGACGTGGGCCGGCGCTGGGCGCGGCGGCTCGTCGCCGATGCCGCCGGTGACCTCCTCGACGCCGTCATCTGCGGCCTGCAGGCCGCGGCGGCGTCGCTGCGGCCCCGCTTCGGCCTGCCGCGCGACCTCGATCCGCTCGAGGGCTGGATCGCGGCGGTGCCGCCGACGCGCCCGGGTCGTGGACGGGCGCCGGATGGTCGAGTAAGGTGCTGACGTTTCGCGGACCAGTCCCATGCCCGCCACGGTCACGGACGACCCCTTGCCATCCCTGCGTGAGCCGCCGACCGCGATCCAGGGCGAGGAAGCGGTGCCGCACGACGCGGACGATCCCGGCGTGCGGCGGCTCTACACCACGGCCCTCATGGCCGACGTCCTGGGCGCCCCGCCCGCGGCCGTGCGGCACTGGGTGCGGCAGGGACTGATCGCGCCCGCGCGACGCGCCGGCTCGATCGAGTGGTTCGATTTCGGCCAGCTCGTCGTGGGCCGCCACCTGGCCCGCCTGCTGGACGGCGGCCTGTCGCTCCGCGACATCGACGCCCAACTCGCGGAACTCGGCGGGGGAGACGCGCCGGCGGTGGCACGGATCGGGGACCGGATCGTCGTCGATGGCCGGCGGCTGAGCCTGCGCGACGGCGGCCAGCTGCTGGCGGCCGGCGGCCAGATGCACCTCGAGTTTTACGCCTCCGCCCTGACCGGCGGACCGCCCGACGACGATCCGCCGCGGGTCGTGGCCATCGGCGACCGGGCGGTTTCCAGGGCCGCCACGGTCCCCGCCATCGATCGCGCGATCGACGACGACGTCTCCGACATCCTCGGCTTGGCGGACGACCTCGAGGCCGCGGGCGAGTTCGTGGAGGCGGCCGAGGCGCTGCGGGCCGTGCTCCAGGCGCAGGGTCCGACGGCCCACGTGATCTTCATGCTGGCGGAACTGCTCTACCGCGCGGGCGACCTGCCGGCGGCCCGGGAGCGGTACTACGCCGTGATCGAGATCGATTCGGGCCACCTGCGGGCCCGCACGAGCCTGGGCTGCGTGCTCGCGGAACTGGGCGACCACGAACTGGCGCTGGCCGCGCTCGAGGGCGTGCTCCGTCAGGAGCCGGGCTATGCCGACGCCCACTGGCACGTGGCCGGCATCCTCGCGGACCTGGGCCGCCCGCGCGAGGCCCGCCACCACCTCGGCACCTTCCTCGCCCTGGCACCGGAAAGCCCCTGGGCCGCCCTCGCCCGCCAGCGGCTCGACGCGCTGCCGTAGGGTCGCGCCCGCGCGCGGGGCCCTCGCATGAATGCCTGATTCCTTCCGCTGGCTCGGGGCTGCCCATGCCCCATCGCCGGACGTTCGCTACGGGCATCATGCCCTCCGCTCACTCCGTGACGGCTGCGCTTCGACATCCTGTCTGCGCTGGCCGCCAAGGCCGGCTCCCGGGGCACGGGCAGCCCCTCGCTGAATTCCCGCTCCAATGGCGAGAAGCCACATGGCTTTGTCTCACGCGGCTCCGCATCCTCGTCCCGAGCCCCCGCCTTCGCTCCCGTGCGAAAGTTGAGAGAGGTGAAGGAATGCTCATCTCCGCCGCCCGCTCCGCCGGGCTTTGCCGGCGGAGGGCGGCAGCCGCCGCTCAGCGGCGGCCCTGCTCGCCCGGAGGTGCGAGCAGTCGCGAGGCGAGGGCAACCTTGGCTTGCCCTCCGCCGAGCAAGGCGAAAACGGGCAGGAGGCCCGTGTTTCGCCTGAATTCAGTACGCCCAGGGACCGCGGACGGCGCTCACGCCGAACTGCACGGTGTCGCTCGGATGGTTCGGCGTCGGCAGGAATCCGCCACCGGAGCCGCCGACCGCTCCCGGTCCCGGATAGGGCCGCCGGAACTGGTGGTAGATCGGCGCCACCCGCGAGCTTGGCACTCCCCAGCCGTACTGGGACTGGAACTCGGCGGTCGGCGGCACGACCAGCGCGATCGGCCGACCCTCGGCCGGGTCGTACCATGCGCTGTGCCAGCTCTTACCCTGGCTGCGGAGGAAATATCGCTTCTCGTAGACGTCGTGATGGATGCAGTGGCCGCAGCCTTCGCACGGGCCGGGGCAGCAGACATCCGGGCAGCACGGCCGCCGGCAGCCGTGACCACTGCCGCACGGACCGCAGCCCCGCGGGCCGCACGCCGTCACGCCGTTCCCACAGCGGCCCGGCATGCACGCGGCCCGGGCGTATCCCGCGCCGACGCCGCTGGTGCACGAACCGCACGCGCCCCGGCCGTGGTCCGCGGCCAGGCTCGCGCCGGCACCACAGCCGCACAGGGCAACGGCCGCGACGATGGCCACGTGGACGTTCCGACGCCAGGTATGGGATCGCCTCATGTCACCCGTGCTCCTCACCACCAGTAGCCGCGGACGTCGGTCCGCAGGCCGGTCACGCCAGCCGGCCGGATGTAGCGGCGGCGGTGCCGGTACAGGAACTCGTGCGGCATGAAGGGCGGGTACGTGTTCCAGGTGTGGCCGACCCGCGGCGGCACCGGCCGCGGCGACACGTAGAGCTGCGCGCCCATGCCCGGGGCCTGGCCTGCCGGAACGGGCGGCGCGTAGAAGTTGTAGAAGACGTCGGGCGTCGGGACCTCGGCGCCGCCGTCGATCGGGGTCGCCGGGCACGCGACCGTGGCGAACGCCTCGACCGCCGCCACGAGCACGACCGCCAGCCGCCGGTTCCAGACGCACTGCAGCATCGGATCTTCCCCCGGTCCTCGTCGATGCCGCCGGCAGGCGGCCCGCCACCGCGGGTGGATTCGACCGGAACGCCGGCGACGGTTGACCATTCCGGATCGCGCCCCGCCGGTTCTGCCCGACAGGCACACATTCACGGCGTCCGCAACGACCGCGGAACGAGGCCGCAATCTCCGCGCGACCCGCAAAGACGCCCCCTCTTGCCAAGCCCTCGGCTCCCGATCACAGTCTGTGGGCCTTTTCCCCCGCGACGACTCCATGGCCACCGTGACGAAGCGGCCCACGTCCAAGTCCGCCACGCCGTCCCAGCAGGACGCGCCCCGCACGGACGGCGCCGCTGCCCCGCCGGCCGCCGCGAAGCCCGCGACGAAACGCCGGGCCACCGCCCAAGCCCTCGCCGCGGGCCAGCGCGACATCTCGGTCAGCGAGTTCTTCGCCAAGAATCGCCACCTGCTCGGCTTCGACTCGCCGCGGAAGGCCCTGCTCACGAGCGTCAAGGAGGCGGTGGACAACTCGCTCGACGCCTGCGAGGAGGCCGGGATCCTGCCCGAGCTCTGGATCCACGTCGAGGAGGTGGGCGAGAGCGGCTCCCGCTTCCGCATGGGGGTGCAGGACAACGGCCCGGGCATCGTCCGCAAGCAGATCCCCCTCATCTTCGGCAAGCTGCTCTACGGCTCGAAGTTCCACCGCCTGCGGATGAGCCGCGGCCAGCAGGGCATCGGCATCTCGGCCGCCGGCATGTACGGC
>JBJTPA010000080.1:0-5851 GCA_046074885.1 Planctomycetaceae bacterium | reverse complement strand
CTCGAAGGCGATCCGCGTCTTGATGATGCCGTCCGGCGGCATGCCCGCCTCGGTCACGCCCAGGTGCAGCGGCACGTCGGGCCGCTCGGCCGCGAACCGGCGATTGACGTCGATCACCTTCCGCGGGTCGGAATCCTTGAGCGAGACGGCGTAGCGGGTGAAGCCGATCGAGTCGAGCATCGCGCAGTGCTCGAGCGCGCTTGCGAGCATCGGCCCGATCGAGTCCGCGGGATCGAACTGCTCCTTCTTGGCTGGATCCACGCTGCCGCAGTTCACGCCCACCCGCAGGGCGCAGTCGTGGTCGGCCGCCACGCCGGCGATGAACTTCACCTTCTCCTGCCAGGGCTTCGTCGGCTCGTGGTGGTAGAGGTGGCCGGGGTTGTAGCGGAGCTTGTCCACGTGGGGGGCCACGTCGAGGGCCAGCCGGTAGTTTTCCTGGAGGTCGATGGCGAGGTTGGCCGGCGTGCCCGCGCGGATCGCCGGCAGGGCCGCGGCGTCCTTCTTCGAATCGACCGCGATGCGGACCACGCCCGCGCCGGCGGCGTGGAGCGCATTGGCCTGCTCGATCGTTGCAGCAACGTCCTGCGTGTGCGTGGCCGTCATGCTCTGCGGGGCGATGGGGTGGCCGGCGCCGATCGTGATCCTCCCGATCCGCACCGCCCGCGTCGGATTCCGCTGCAACTCGACCACGTCGCCTCCTCGCGTCAGACTGTCACCGAAACGATAGCAGACCGCCGCCGGCCGGCGAACCGATGCGTTACGACCCAGTCCTCCACATCGTCCTCCACGAGCCGGAAATCCCGCCGAATGCCGGGAACGTGGGGCGGACGTGCGTGGCGATCGCGGCGAAGATGTGGCTCGTTCGGCCGCTGGGCTTCAAGCTCGACGACTACTATCTGCGGCGCGCCGGCCTCGACTACTGGGACGAGCTCGAGTGGGAGGCGGTGGACTCGTGGGATCACCTCCAGGACCGGCTCGACACGAGCGGCGCGGGCACGCGCTGGCTGTTCTCGGCCCGGGGCTCGCGGCCCTACACCGGCGCGTCCTACGCCCGCGGCGACGTGCTCGTCTTCGGCAGCGAATCGCGGGGCCTGCCGGCGGCGCTCACCTCGGCCCACGCCGACCGGCTGCTCACGATCCCCTCCCGGCCCCAGGTCCGCAGCCTCAACCTCTCCAACTGCGCCGCGATCGTGGCCTACGAGGCCCTGCGGCAGTGGGGCGGGCCTCACTTGCCGCCGCCCAGCGCCTCGTCGCCGTAGAGCGGCAGGTGGCGGTAGTAGACCTCGAGCATGTAGGTGCAGAAGCACGTGGTGAACAGGCGGCCGCCCCACGGGCCCCACTTGTCGAGGGCCGGATCCCACGAGCCCTCGTCCCGACCCTGCGACACCTGCGCCGCCGGGAGCACCTCCTTCATCCGGGCGTTCCACCGCTCCCAGCCCGGCCCGCCGAGGTGATGAACGACCTGCGTGATGTAGTACCACGCGTAGACGTCCTTGTCGGTCTCCCACGCGAGGAACTTCTCCTTGAGGAGGACGTCCACGCCCGCCGCGAGCGCCGGGTGGTTCCGCGGCCAGCCGAGGTACTGCCGGCAGAGCAGCCCCTCCGCCGACACCGCGTCGGTGACCGGGCCGGCGCTGGTCCGCACCAGCTTGCGGTCCGCCGCGTCGGTCGGCTGGCTCACCTCGTCGAAACGGTAGCCGTAGCGGCGGCCGTCGCCGACCGACACGCCGTCGAGGAACCGTCCGAGGCCGTCGAAGGTCTCCTTCGGCACCTCGATGTCGGCCATCTGCGCGCTCTTGAGCGCCATCATGTACCAGCCGGTCACCGACATGTCGCCGTCCTGGCCGGGCTCGTACCGCCAGCCCCCGTTGCGTCCCTGGGACGCGACCGCGTAGGCCACGGCCCGCCGCGCCGGCTGCTCGTAGGCCGGGTCCTTCGTCATGCCGTAGACTTCGCACAGCGCGATGGTGGCCTGCGCGTGCGAATAGAGCGCCTGCCGCTCCGGCGGGTCCTGAGCCGCGAGTTCGAACCGGCCCGTACCCGACTTCCGCCTGTCCGCGTTCGCCTCCCGGTCGCCGCCGGCCACCTGCTTCTTGAGCAGCGCGGCCCAGCCGGCGGCCACGGCTCGCTTGTGGATGCCCACCCGCGGCGTGTTGCCCGCGCCCTGGAGCGCGAGCAGCGCCATGGCCGTCGCGGCGAGGCGGTTCTCCTGCGAGGCGGGATCGACGTAGGGCCCCTGCAGGCTCCACAGGCCGTCCTTGCCCTGCTGCCGGACGATCCAGGCGAGCGCCCGGCCCACCGCCGCCTCGGTGGCGTCGCTGCCGCCGTACGCGGCGACGAGCCGCTCCCGCCGCCCCTCCTCGCGGCCGTCGAGGAGCGACCCCACGGCGGGCGCCCCGGAGGGGGCCGGCTCCGATCCGAGCGCCTCGACCTTCTCGGGCTCGGTGGCCTCGGGCGCGGCGCTGGGATCCTCGACGGCCTTTTCCTCCTTCGTCACCTCGGGCTCAGGCTCGGGCGCGGGCTCCGGCTGGGGTTCCATGATCTGCACGCCCGGCTTCTCGGCCTCGACGACGTGCGTGGAGGCGAACGACAGGTCGATCGGCCGCCGCTTCGCGCGGTCGATGCGCACGAAAATGAGCGCGAGCACCATCAGCACGACGACGTGCAGGCAGAGGCTCACCGTGAACGGTGGGCTGCGGCGCACCCACGCGTCGAACCGCGCCTTGAGCCGCGCGGGGATCGAGGCGAACTCGGCCGCCTCCTCCTCGCCGAGCACGTTCACGAGCCAGCCCGGCTCGACGGGCCGCGCGGCGACGCGGGGCGGCCCGACGCGCGGGCGAGTCCGCGACGAACGTCGCGTCGGGCCCACCTCGAAGGCCGACAGGTCGCCGACCGTGGGTGTGCCCGCGGAAGGCGCGGGCTTCGACGCGGCGGTCTGTGGGCCGGTCGCGAACACCGCCGCGAGGTCGTCGCCGGCGGGCTCGACATCGGGCCCGGCCGCGGGCTGTGGTGCGGCGGTCGGCGGCGTGGCGGGCGCGCCCTGCCCGGCCTGCCAGGGCAGGCCGCCGACGAGCGTCGTCTTGCCGGGCTTGCCCGGGGGCGGCCGGCCGTGCGGCGGCTGTTGCGGGGAGGGCGGCATCGTATCGCGATGAAAAAACGGCCGATTCGCCGCCGCCCGGAGGCGGGGCTTCATTTCGGTGCATCCAGTATCTATTATCCGGGTGTCGGACGGGATGGGCCTATGCCAAAAACCCGCCGGCCACCCATATGACGCGGGGTGGAGCAGCCCGGTAGCTCGCGAGGCTCATAACCTCGAGGTCGCAGGTTCGAATCCTGCCCCCGCCATTTCACGGCCGCACTGCCCTCCGGGGCCAGTGCGGCCTTTTTTTGCGCGGCCTCCTGCCGCCGGTTCACGCCCTTAACGCCCTCCTGGCCGTTGCGGGCCGTCTTTTGCGGCTTCCTGCCGCGTGCACACCGGCAGCCGTATGCACGGCCCTTGCCGGCTGTTTTGAGCGCGGTAGCGACGAGACCACGCCGTCGCCCCGAGCCACGTTCCGGAGCGACGGCCCGTCTCGTCCGAGATCACCGGCCGGTGCGGCACGTCGCGTAGTGGAAATAAGCCGCCTCGTCCGGCCGGCGGCTGCTCGACTCTGTTTCGGTCGTGACGTCGATCTGCACGAAATCGGCCTCCGCGAGCAGGTCCGTGATCCCGTCTGCCGTGAAGTGGTGGGTCATGTACAACACCTCGCCCCGCTCGTGCCGCGAAAGATAGCTGTGTCGCTCACCGGTCAGATGCACGTCCTCGGCATACAGCCGGGCGTACCCGGCGTTGATCGTGTCCGAGACGCCCGAAGCCGACAGGTAGAGCCATCCGCCGGGCCGGAGGTTTTCGCGCACGTGACGCAGGAGATTCGTTCGGTTGACGGCATCGCCGATGATCGAGAGCACCAGCTGGCAGACGACGAGATCGAACGGGCCGCCGTCGAGCCGCGGGCGTTCCTCCGCTGCGAAGTCGGCTTCCTCGAATCGCAGCCAGGGACCCGCAGCGGATCCCGGCACGGCAAGTTTTCGCGCGGCATGAATGGCGTCCGGATTGACATCGACACCCAGCACGGAGAATCCGCGTTCGTACAGCCGCCTTGCGATCTGACCGGTCCCGCACCCCACGTCGAGCAACGTGGGCGGCGGCTTTTCCGGGGAGTGTTCCTGCACCTCGGCGACGAATCGGTCGAGGTGCGGCGTCGACGCCTTGCTCGGAATCCTCTCGGCGTCGAACCGCCGCCAGTCTTCGCGGGCGTCGCGCATCGCCAGTGCCCCCCCAAGGCTGTCACAGTGCCGCGGTCGGGTCGAATCGCGTGGGCACCCGCCAACGGGCGGGCGTAGGAAAACAATCGACCCCGCGGTGGCCCGAGGATAGCAGGCCATCCTCGGCACGTTCACAATCGCCGGAGGGATGCGAGGCATGCTCGCGATCCGCCTCCCCGGTCGTGACGTGTTGGCGGCCGGGCGCGAGCACATCTATGCTGCGGCGATGAAGCGGCATCTCGTCCGAGCCCTGCTGTGGTGCTGGCTGGTCCTGCTCGGCGCGGTCGTCGCGGGGACGGAGCCGCTGCCCGCCGACCGCCTCGTCGTGCGGAGGCTCGACGGCGCGGTGGTCCCGTTCATCGACCTGCTCGGCTCCGACGGCCGGGCCGTCTGCTTCGCGTTTCTCCATCCAGCCTGCCCGCTCGCGCAGGAATACGGCCCGGTGCTCGGGCAGGTGGCGGCGGACTTCGCCGACGAGGGGGTCCGTTTCGTGGGCGTCGTCTGCGAATGCGACGACCCCGCCGAGGTCGAGACCTACCGCACAACGTTCGGCCTCACGTTTCCCATCCACCTCGACACCGGCTTCACGCTGGCCGAGGCCTTGGGCGCGACGGTCACGCCCGAGGTGGTGCTCGTGGACCGGGAGCGGAAGATCCGCTACGCCGGCAGGATCGACGACCGCTACAAGATCCGCGGCGTGATGACGCCCGGCGATGCCGAACCGGAACTCGCCCACGCCATCGAGGATCTCCTCGCCGGCCGTGAGATCCGCGAGCCGCGAACCACGGCCGCCGGCTGCCCGATCGATCGCCCGGAACGGCCCGTCGCCCCGGCGCCCCCCACTTCCGCGGACGCGCCGACGTTCGCCAGGAACGTGCTCCCGTTCATTCACACGCAGTGCCAGAAGTGCCACAGCCCCAACCAGGCCGGTCCCTTCAACCTGCTCACCTACGACGACGCGGTCGAGTGGGCGGAGGTCGCGATCGAGGAGATCGAGGCCCGGCGCATGCCGCAGGCGCAGATCGAAAGTGATCTCGACTATCAGTGGACGAAGCCGCCGACCGCCGCGGATCTGGCGATGCTGCGGCGGTGGGTGGCCGCCGGCAAGCCGCAGGGAAATCCGGCCGACACCCCGCCGCTGCCGCCGCTCCCCGACTACTCGGCCTTCCAGGAGAATCTCGGCGCCCCCGACATCGTCCTCGAACAGCCGGAGCCGATCCAGATCGGCGCCCACGGCGACGACATCTACCGCCACCTCGTGTTTCCGCTGAACCGGCCCGAGGACCTGCGGCTGCGTGCGATCCAGTTCCTGCCGGGGAATCGCCGGGTCGTGCATCACGCCCTCATCGGGCACCTGCCGCGGGAGACGGCGGAGGAGGCGGTTCGGGATCATGGCGGCCGCGCCGGCCTCAGCCATCCCGACGACCGGGCCGGTGGCTTTTGGGAGCCCCACGGCATCGGATTCCGGATGCCGCCCATTCGCGATGACGGACAGCCGCGGGCCGCATTCCTGAGTGGATTCGTGCCGGGGGTTCGGGCCACGGTC
>JBJTPA010000079.1:0-5888 GCA_046074885.1 Planctomycetaceae bacterium | reverse complement strand
GAGATCCTGGCGGTGCCGCCAGAACGACCGGCCGCGGAACGTGCGGCTCGGGTAGCCGGGGTAGGTGAAGTCGCGGCGGTAGAGGCCGAGGTTGTCGCGGCCCACGTCGCCGACGAACCAGGCGTCGAGGTCGCCGCTGGCCGGCGTGCCCAGCCAGAGGAAGTCGGGGCGGTTGTAGAGCAGCGACGTGCCGCCGCCCGGGCCGCGCATGCTCAGGTAATCGACGTCGAAGTCCCAGTCCACGCCTGCCGGCGGCCGCCGCCACCCGAAGACCTGGAAGGCGTCCCAGCTCGTGAGCAGCTGCGTGCCGAAGATCCGGTCGTTCTTCACCTGGGCGTTGTTCAGGTAGAACGTCGCCTTGCGGGCGTCGGTGGCGAGCACCGGCCACCAGAGCACGGGCACGCCGCCGACCGTGACCGTGTTGCCGCGGCTGGTGATGAACGTCTGGTGCTCGACCTGCGGCTCGCCCGTCGCGGGATCGACGGCGGGCCGGCCGTCGACGCCGGGGACCGGCACCTGCTCGTCGGTGAACTGGAGCTCCTGCGAGCGGAACTCCCACGAGGGTACGCCGAGGCGGCTCGACGTGAGCCCCGTCCGCTGGGCCACGAACCGGCTCTTGTCCACCTGGCGGAGCACGTCGGCCCGGAGGCGGACGGCGCCGGAGTAGTTGTCCACCGGCGTGAGCACGGTGGCCCCGGTGATCACGCCGCTCGACCGCGGCACGTCGTAGAACATGTTGGCCGCCTCGACCACCCGCTGGCCCTGGCGGAAGATCACGTTGCCCTCCATGTAGAGCTCGAGCGGCACGTCCGCCGCCTGGGCGGCGCCGCCGAGGTCGGGCTGCGCCTGGCCGCGGGTCCAGATCACGAGCCGGTCGGCCGAGATGTCGAGGGGACCGGCGGGATCGACGCCGTCCACGACGAGGTTCACGCCGGAGGTGACCACCGCGATCCATTCGGTGCCAGACGGGCTGGGGAACCAGCGGACCGCCAGCGGCGTGCTCGACCGCGGGAAGGCGCGGAGCCGCCGGGTCGGCGGGACCGCGGGCGCCACCTGCGGTACCGCCGGCGCGCCGAACTCGCTGAACTGGGCCTGCTCGACGCCGTCGCCGTCGGCCCGCGCGAGCCCCGGCGCCGCAGCCGACGGTGCGGCCGCCCCGGGCCCGGCGTAGACCGGCGGCGTGGCGGGGCCGCCCGTCACGCTCGCAAAATCGAGCGTGGGCTCGGGGAGCGTCCAGAAGCGGCCCGCCCACGACGGCCCGCGGACGACCGCGGACGACTCGTCGGTCGTGCGGACCCGCACGTCGCCAGCCATCCGCGCGAGCACGCTCCGCGGTTGCGATGCATCGGCCGCCTCCCGGTCGATCCACACGACCGCCTCGTGCGCGGTCGCCTCCGTCGCGCCCTGACGGATCGTCACGCCGCCGGTGAGGTGCCAGACGTCGTAGGCGCCCTCCGTCCACCGCGCGGCCTGCGTGGCGCGGACCACGAGCGGCTGCCGCGGATCGACCGCGGGCACCTCGATCCTTCCCGCCTCGGCGATCGCGGCCGCCAGCCCGCGCGCGGGCACGCCCGCGAGCGCGCCGGCGCTGGCGCCGGGCACGGCGGGGTCGGGGAGCGGCTCCGCGCGCGCAGCCGCGCCGACGCACCACGCGATGACGAGCGCGGCGCGGAGCGGTGGCGGCACGGCGGCGCGCCAGCGACTGCGGTCGATGGAGGCGGTCCGGTCGCGCTGGAACACGCGGGTTCCTCGCGGGGGCGGGAGGGGCCGAAAAACGCGGCGGACTATAGAAATCCCGGTGAAAACGAATCAAGGCTCCGCCGTGGCCGCGCCGACGACGGCCCCGGTAAACTGCGGACGTGGTGGAAGGCGGGCGGTTCGCCGCGGCGCGGAACCCGGCCGCCCCGCCCCCGCCCCTTTCCCCGCCGCCCGGAACCGCTTCCATGCGCCGCGTCGCCGACCGGGTCGCCGGCTGGCTCGTGGCCCGGCGCGGGCTCCTCGCCGTCGTCGCCGTGGCGCTCGCCGCCGTCGGGGTGGAACGCGCCCGGCACCTCGAGTTCTCCCGGTCGATCGAGGCGATGTTCGACCGCTCCGATCCCGCGCTCGTGCCCTACGCGCGGATGGCGCGGACGTTCGGCGGCAGCGAGGTGGTGCTCGCCGCCTACGAGGATCCCGACCTGTTCACGCACGATGGGATCGACCGCCTCCGGGCGCTCGCCGCCGAACTCTCCGCGGTCCCCGGCGTGGCCTCGACGACGAGCCTCGCGGGCACGCCGCTGGGCGGCGCGATCGTGGACCTCGACGCCGCGGCGACGGGGGCGTGGGCCGCGCGGCTCGTCTCGCTCATGGAGGGCTGGGTCGTGGGCATCGACCGGCGTACCGCCGGCGTCGCCTGCACGCTCGAGTCGCCGGCCGCCGCGCAGCGCGACCGCGCCGTCTCGCGGGCCGGCACGATCGACGCCCTGCGGGCCCGCATGGCGGTACTGCCGCAGGGCACCGTGGCCGGCGAGCCGGCGATGCTCCGCGACGGCTTTGCGATGCTCGAGCGCGACGGCAACCTGCTCGGCACCGCGAGCGGCCTCCTCGCCGGGGCGGTGCTCCTGCTCTCGTTCCGCAGCCTCCGCTGGCTCGTCGTGCCGCTGGCCGTGGTGCTGCTCGCGCTGTGGGCCACCCGCGGCGCCCTGGCGATCGCGGGCCTCCGGCTCACGATGGTCTCGACGATGCTCTCCGCGATGATCACGGTGGTGGGGATCGGCACGGTGACCCACGTGATCGTCGAGTTCCGGCGGCAGCGGGGTCTCGGGTTCGCGCCGCCCGACGCGCTGCGGGAGTCGATCGCGACGCTCCTCTGGCCCGTGGTCGGCGCGATCGCCACCGACGTGGTCGGCTTCGGCTCGCTCGTCGCCAGCGACGTGGGCCCGGTGCACGACTTCGGGATCATGACGGCCGTCGGCGCGGTGATGGTGCTCGTGGCCGCGGCGCTCGTGGTGCCGTTCCTCGCGCTCGCCGGCCGGTTCGACGCCGACCCGCGGATGGCCTGGGGCGAGGGGGCGCTCGGGGCGGGACTCGACCGGCTCGTGGGGCGGATCGTGCGGCACCCGCTGCCGATCCTCGCCGGCTCGGCCCTTGCCGCGGCCGCGGCGACCGCGGGCATGCGCTGGCTCGAGGTCGAGACCGACTTCACGCGGAACTTCCGGGCCTCGAGCCCGACGGTGGCCGCCTACGAGCTCGTCGAGTCGCGGCTCGGCGGCGCGGGTGTGTGGGACGTGCTCGTGCCCGCCCGCGGGCCGCTCGACGCGGCCCAGGTCGCCGCCCTCGACCGGCTCGCCGACCGGCTCCGCGCCGAGGCGGTGGTCACCGGCCCCGACGGCCGCTCCACGCCCGGGCTCACGAAGGTCCTCTGCCTCGCCGACGTGCTCGAGGCCGCGCCGCCGCTCGGCGCCCTCGGGGCGCTCCTCGGCGAGGAGCGCCGCGTGGCCGCCACGCTCGAGGTGCTCCGCGGCATCCTGCCGCAGCTCACCGGCGCCCTCGTCGGCCGCGACCCCGCCGACGGCTCGACCTGGCTGCGGGTCATGCTCCGCGCCCGCGAGCGGCAGCCCGCGGCCGCCAAGGAGGCGCTCATCGCCCGGGTCCGGCGGATCGTCGCCGAGGAGTATCCGGCCGGCGCCGGGCGGCCCGGCGCCGAGGTCACCGGGTTCTTCGTGCTGCTCGCCCAGCTCGTCCACCGCCTGCTCGCCGACCAGTGGCTCCCGTTCCTGATCGCCGCGGCCGGCATCTTCCTCCTCCTCGCCGCCGCCTTCCGCAGCCCGCTCGTCGCCGCGATCGCGCTGGTGCCCAACGGGCTGCCGATCTTCGTGGTGCTCGGGCTGCTCGGCTGGGCGGGCGTCCGCGTCAACATGGGAACCGCGATGATCGCGGCGGTGTCGATGGGGCTCTCCGTGGACAGCTCGATCCACTACATCGCCGCCTTTCGCCGCCGGCTCGCCGAGGGACAGGCCCTCGACGCCGCCCTCGGCACCGCGCACCAGACGGCCGGGCGGGCGATGGTCTTCTCCACGCTGGCCCTGTGCGTGGGGTTCCTCGCGCTCACGACGAGCGGCTTCATGCCCACGGTCTCGTTCGGGTGGCTCTCCTGCCTCACGATGGCCGGGGGCCTGCTCGGCAATCTCGTCGTCCTCCCGGTGCTGCTGGCGGTTTCGGCGTCGTGGATCGCCCCGGCCTGCCGAACCGCCGCGGAACCGCTACAACGGTGACCCGCGACCGCCTCCGGAGACCTTTCGCCATGCCCCGCGACCTCGACCCAGCCGCCGTCACGATCGTCGCCGAGCCCGCGGCCCGCGCCGCCGCGACCGCCTGCGACGCGCTCGTCGTGTTCCTCGTCGAGGGGGGCGTCGGCGGCGGCGTCGCCGCGGAGATCGACCGTGCCGCGGGCGGTCTCCTCGCCCGGCTGGCGACGGCCGGCGAGCTCACCGGCAAGCGCTACGAGTGCGTGCCCGTGCTCGCGGCGCCCGGCCTCGCGGCGGGGCAGCTCGTGGTCGTCGGCCTCGGCAAGCGCGAGGCCGCGGACGCCGGTGTGATCCACCGGGCCGCCGCGACGGCGGCCCGGCACCTCGCCGGCCGCCCGCGGACGAAGGTGGCGTTCGCGGCCGAGGCCTGGTGGTCGCCGCGGCAGGTCGAGGAGGCCGTCGCCGGCGCCGCGGTCGGCATGGTGGGCCAGGACATCTAACGCGCCGAGCGGAAGCGGACGCCGTTCGGCGCGACCGCGTGGCTCGGTGCGCCTGCCGACGCCGTGGCGGCGGGGGCCGCGATCGCCACGGGGGTGAACCTCGCGCGGCGGCTCGTCAACATGTCGCCCGACGACATGTATCCCGAGTCGTTCGCCGAGGAGGCGGCCGCGGCCGCGGGCCGGGCGGGGCTCGAGATCGAGATCTTGGACGAGGAGCGGCTGCGCCGCGAGCGCTGCCACGCCATCCTCGCCGTGGGCCGGGGCAGCGTGCGGCCCCCGCGGCTCGTGATCCTGCGGCACCGCGGGGCGCAGGGCCGGGCCGCCGGCGCCGCGCCCGACCTCGCGCTCGTCGGCAAGGGCGTGACGTTCGACTCCGGCGGCCTCTCGCTCAAGCCCTCCGAGTCGATGCTCACGATGAAGATGGACATGTCGGGGGGCGCCGCGGTGCTCGCCGCGATCGCCACGATCGCCGCCCTGAAGATTCCCGTCGACGTCGTGGCCGCGATCGGCCTCGTCGAGAACATGACCGGGCCCGCGGCCTACAAGCTCGGCGACGTGATCACCGCGCGGAGCGGCACGACGATCGAGGTCCACAACACCGACGCCGAGGGGCGGATCGTGCTGGCCGACGTGCTCGACGTCGTCCGTGGCATGAAGCCCGGGCGGATCGTGGACCTCGCCACGCTCACCGGGGCCTGCATGGTGGCGCTCGGGCACGACGTGGCCGGCCTGTTCACGAACGACCAGGCCTGGTGCGACCGCGTCGCCGCGGCGGCCCGCGCCGTGGGCGAGCCGGTCTGGCAGCTGCCGATGTACCCCGAGTACGACGAGCAGATCGCGAGCGACGTGGCCGACATCAAGAACGTCGGCGACGGCCGCTGGGGCGGCGCGATCACGGCCGCGAAGTTCCTGGAGCGGTTCGTGGGTGGCATCCCCTGGACCCACGTGGACATCGCCGGCCCGGCCTTCGCGGAGAAGCCGAAGCCGTGGACCGACGGGGGCGGGACGGGCTCCATGGTGAGGCCGCTCGTCGAGCTCGCCCGCGGGGGGTGACGCGTCTTCGGACGCGAGGCCGCCCGGGGTCGGGGGTGCCCCTTCCATTCCTCCGGAAGTTTTCTGTGCCCCCCCAGGCTTTCTCCCTCTTTTTTGGATTCCCGGCCCG
>JBJTPA010000078.1:0-12374 GCA_046074885.1 Planctomycetaceae bacterium | reverse complement strand
CGACGAGCGGGGCGTCCTGCGGCAGCGCCGCGGCCACCGATTCCGGGGTCAGCGCCGTGATCCAGGCCTCGAACTCCGCCCGGGCCGAACGCTTCCGCTGCTCCACCGCCTGCCGCGCCGCGGGCAGCTCCTCCGCGATCGCCACGAATCGCGGCCGGTCCTCCGTCCTGGGCACGGTGACGACCGGGGGCGTGTCCTTGACGTTGCCGTCCATCGCCCCCTGCGTCGTGTTGTTGAAGAACGCCGACAGCGAATAGAAGTCCTTCATCGTGAGCGGGTCGAACTTGTGGTCGTGGCAGACGGCGCAGCCGGCCGTCATGCCCATCCACACCGTGGCCGTCGTCTCCGTGCGGTCGCGGGCGTAGAGGACGATGTATTCCTCGGGGATCACGCCCCCTTCGTTGGTCGTCATGTTGCAGCGGTTGAAGCCGCTGGCGACCTGCTTCTCGAGGGCCGCCGCCCCCTCCTCCTTGGCCTCCTTGGCCACGAGGTCGCCGGCAAGCTGGAGGATCGTAAACCGGTCGAAGGGCATGTTCCCGTTGAAGGCGTCGACGACCCACTGGCGGTAGGCCCACATCTCCCGCTCGTTGTCGAAGTGGATGCCGTGGGTGTCGGCGTAGCGGGCGTAGTCGAGCCAGTGGCGACCGCGGTGCTCGCCCCACTCGGGTTTCGCCAGGAGCGCATCGACGTAGCGCTCGTAGGCGTCGGGCCGGGTGTCGGCCACGAACGCCTCCACGTCGGCCGGCTCTGGCGGCAGTCCGGTGACATCGAGCGCGGCGCGGCGGGCGAGCGCGCGGCGGTCGGCCTCCGCGGCGGGGGCGAGCCCCGCGGCCTCGAGCCGTGCGAGGATGAAGCGGTCGATGGGGTTCCGCACCCACGCCTCGTTCGTGACGGCCGGCGCAGCGGGCCGGACCGGCGGGATAAACGACCAGTGCGGCTGGTACTCGGCGCCCTCCCGGATCCAGCGGGCGAGCAGGTCCTTCTGCGCGGCCGTGAGCGACTTCTTCGTGGCCGGCGGCGGCATCACCTCGTCGGGATCGTCGGAGCAGATTCGGTCGAGGGCCACGCTCGAGTCGGGGTCGCCAGGCACGATCGCGCCCCCCTCGACGGCCGCGTCGCGCAGGTCGAGCCGGAGGTCGGCCTTGCGCGAGGCACTGTCGGCCCCGTGGCACGCGTAGCAGTTCTCCACCAGGATCGGGCGAATGTCCCGGTTGAAGGAGATTTCGTCGCCGGATGCGAATCGGCACCAAGCCAGGCTGACCAGGCTGGCCAAGACGGCCACGGCGGCCGGGACGGCGGCGGGGCGGGGAAACGGACGCATGAGAACTCCGTGGCGAAAGACAAGCCGCGGATCCCGGGGACCGCGTCCTTCGTTCTTCATGGCGGACCAAGAGAGGTCGGCGTTGTGCTCCGCCAGCCTTCGGCACCCGAAATATAGCACCCCCGACGGGGGCGGGCCACGCCGCGACCGAGGCGCGGAAACCCCCGTCCCGCGTAGACTTCCGGCCCGGGAACCCGCGTCGTCGTAACGCCGGAGCGGTGGCGTCGTCATGGTGATGGGTCCGCCTCCCGCCGTCGCGGGAATCCTCACGATGGAGGCTTCGGAATGCTTGCGTCCCTCGCGACTCCGCGCGGACGGACCGCGGCGGCGGCATGGATCGGTGCCCTCGGAGTCGCGGCCATGACCTGGGGGGCGGCACGTGCCGACGACGTCGAGACCGGCCCGCGGGCGGCGGCATGGCGCGCGGTGCAGCGGGCGTTCGACGAAGGCAAGCCGAAGACGGCGCTCGAGTCACTCGCCGGGGTCGAGGCCGCGGCGACGCGGGACGAGGCGTGGGCCGAGGTCGCGCGGGCGATCGCGTCGCGGATCCTCGCCGAGACCGGCGACCGCCCGCCGGACGATCCCGAGCGGGTGGTGCGGCTGGCCGCCGCGATCGACCGGGCACCGCCGGAGACCCGCGGCGTGCTCGAGGCCATCCGGGCCAACTGGACCTGGGGCTACTTCCAGATGAACCGCTGGCGATACCAGCAGCGGACGCAGGGCGGCGTCGACGGCCAGGACTTGGCGAGGCTCGCGGAATGGGACCTGCCCACGATCGTCGCGGAGATCCGCGCGCGGTTCGCCGCGGCGCTCGGCGCCCCCGGAAGCCCGGGGCGGACCGCGCTCCAGAAGCTGGCCGTCGCGGACTGGTCGACGCTCATCGAGAAGGGCGAGATGCCCGATGCGTGGCGACCGACCGTGTGGGACGTGATCGTCCACGACGCGCTCGAGTTCGCGGCCTCCGGCGAGCGCGGGCTCGTGGCGCCCGAGGACGCATTCGAACTCGACGCCGAGTCGCCGGCCCTCGGCACGCTCGAGGAGTTCCTGGCGTGGCGGCCCGAGGCCGACGCCGCCGTCACCGACACCGGCTCGCCGCTCATCGAGGCCGCCGGGCTGTACCGCGCGCTGTTGGAGTTTCACCGCGGCGACGCCGACCGCTCGGCACTCCTCTCGGGCGACCTCGATCGCATCCTCTGGGCGGGCGGCGCGGCCGTGGGCCCGGACCTCACCGACGGGAAGCAGGCGGCGTTCGAGGCCTTCGTCGCACGGGCCGGCGACCACGAGACCGCGGCGCTGGCGCGGTTCCACCTCGCGCAACTCGTCCGCGAGAAGGGCGACCTCGTCGAGGCCCGGGCGATCGCGCTGGTCGCCGCGGAGCAGCACCCGAAGTCGGCCGGCGGGGCGAAGTGCCGGAACCTCGTCGCGGAGATCGAGGGCCGCGACCTCGCGCTCGTCACCGAGCGGAGCTGGGCCGAGCCGTGGCCCGTCGTGCGCGTGAATTACCGCAACCTCACGAAGGTGTTCCTGCGTCTGGCGAAGGCGGACCTCGACGGGCGGCTCAGGGCGGGAAAACCCCATGCGGGCTGGCTCGACGACGCCCGGGCCGCGATCCTCGCGCTGCCCGCCGTGACCACGCACGCGGCCGACCTGCCGGCGACGCCCGACTACCAGTCGGCCCACCACGACATCCCGGTCGCCGCCGCGTTCGACGCGGGCCAGCTCGAGCCGGGCGCGTACTGGCTCATCGCCAGCCACCGCGACACCTTCGCGGAGGGGGACAACGTCGTCGGCGTGACGATGGTCCACGTCACGCGGCTCGCGATCGTGACGGACCAGGCCCACCAGGTGTTCGCGGGGCGGATGGGCGGCGCCGCGGCGGCGGCCGGCCCGGGTGACCGGCGGCGGCCGCGGCCAGGCCAGGGCGAGGCGGCGCCCCTGGCCGGCCACGTCGTCGACATCGCCAGCGGCGAGCCGGTGAAGGGGGCCGCGGTGCAGGCCTACGTCCGTGGCCGGCAGGGAAATCCGCCGCCCTTCGTCGTCGGGCCTCAGGCCACGACCGATGCCGACGGTCGGTTCGACCTCGCGTGCGAGCAGGGGCGGGAACTCGTCGTCGTGGCCACGGCCACGCTCGACGGGAAGCAGCACCGCGCCGACACCGACCCGACGAACGTGTGGCGGAACGTCGTGCCGGAGCGCACGGCGACCGTCGTGCTCGTCACCGACCGCGGCATCCACCGCCCGGGCCAGGTCGTCTTCTACAAGGGCATCGTCTGCGCGGGCGACCAGGTGAAGGGGGAGTACGCCGCCGTCGCCGGCCGCGCCGTGGAGGTCACGTTCCGCGACGCCAACGGCCGCGAGGTGGCGAAGGCGAACCACAAGACCAACGCCAACGGATCGTTCCACGGGAATTTCCCGATCGCCACCGGCGCGCTGCCGGGGCAGTGGTCGATCCAGGCCAACGCGGGCGAGGCCCAGAGCGGCGTCGGGGTCCGCGTCGAGGAATACAAGCGGCCGAAGTTCCTGGTCACGCTCGCGGCGCCGGAGAAGTCGGCGCCGCTCGGGGGCGACGTGGTGCTCACCGGGACGGCCACGACCTACACCGGCCTGCCCGTCGCCGACGCCACGGTGAAGTGGCGGGTGGAGCGGCAGGTGCGGTGGCCCATCTGGTGCCGCTGCTCCTTCCCCTCGCTGCCCTTCGGAGGCGAGGCCCAGCGGATCGCGCGGGGCACCGCGAAGACGGATGCGAACGGCACCTTCACCGTGACGTTCCCCGCGAAGCCCGACCGGTCGGTGCCGAGAGAGTCGCTGCCGGTGTTCACGTTCCGCGTGACGGCCGACGTCACCGACGCCGGGGGCGAGACCCGCACGGGCGAACGGGGCGTGAGCGCGGGCTACACGGATCTCGAGGCCGCGCTCGCGACGAAGGCCTGGCAGGCGGCCCGCCGGGGCGAGCCGGCGGCGGTGGAGATTTCGCTCGCCACGACGACGCTCGACGGCGCGCCCCGCGCCGCGGCCGGCACGCTCACCGTGTCGCGGCTCGTGCAGCCAGCCGAGGTGGCGCGCGGCGAACTCTTCGACGCCCAGCCCTTCCCGGTGCCGCGGCCGCGCCGCGTGCGGCCCGTGCGCGGCGGCCGAGGCCGGGCCGGCGCCGCCATCCCGCGGCCCAAGCCGGAGCCGGTGGAGCCCAATCCCGCCGATCCCGAGACCTGGGCGGCCGGCGAGGCGGTGTTCACCGAACAGGTCGCCACCGACGCGGCGACGGGCAAGGCGGCTGCGAAGCCGAACCTGCCGCCGGGGATCTACCGCGCGGTGTTCGAGATTCCGGCACGGGGGGACGTGCCGGCCGTGAAGGCGCAGCAGGTGGTGGAGGTGATCGATCCCGACGCCCAGGCCTACGGCGTGAAGCGGGCCCTCGCGATGTTCCCGGAGCAGGAGTCGGTGGAGCCGGGGGCGGAGTTCCGCGCGGTCGTCGGCACGGGCTACGCGAAGGGCCGGGCCCTCGTCGAGATCTCGCAGGCCGGCGAGGTGCTCGAACGAACCTGGACCGACGCGGGCCGAACGCAGTGGCCGGTGAGCCTGAAGGTGACCAAGGCGCGGCGGGGCGGGTTCACCGTCCGCGTGTGGCTGGTCCGCGACGGCCGGCTGCGGGTGGAGTCGCGCACGATCGACGTGCCGTGGACGAACAAGAGGCTCGCGCTCGAGTGGCAGCGCTTCACCCGCCGCGTCGAGCCGGGGGCCAAGGAGGTCTGGCGCGCGACGATCACGGGCGTGGATCCGGCGACGCCGGCGGCGGCCGAGTTCCTCGCGCTCGCCTACGACCAGTCGCTCGACGCGCTCGCGCCGCATCAGTGGTCGGGCGACGGCCTCGCGGGCCTGTTCCGCCGCGAGGCGACCTGGACCCACGTGTCGTTCACGAACGGCGCGGCCGGCCTGAACCACGTGCTGGGCACCTTCGACATGGCGTATGCCGACGTGCCGGCGAAGACGTTCCGCCGGCTCCGCGACCCCTTCGGATCGCCGGCGGGGGGCGGCTGGGGGTTCGCGCGCGGCGGCATGGTCGCGATGGACGCGGCTCCGCTGGCGATGGAGATGACGGAATTCAGTGCGGCGCCCATGGCCGCGGCGGGGCGAGCGATGCCGAAGCGCGCGGCGAACGCGATGCGCGCCACGGGCGATGATCGGCAGGCCGCCCAGGGTGCCGAGCCGCCGCCGGCCGCACCCGCGGCGGCCGCCGCGGCACCGCCGCCGCCCCCGCGAAAAAATCTCGTCGAGACGGCGTTCTTCCTGCCGGTGCTCGCGAGCGGCTCTGACGGCATCGTGACGATCGAGTTCACGCTCCCCGACACGCTCACGACCTGGCAGTTCAAGGGTCTCGCCCATGACGCCGCCCTGCGATCGGGCGTGCTCCTCGACACCGCCGTCGCCGCCAAGGACCTCATGGTCGAGCCGCTCGTGCCGCGGTTTTTACGCGAGGGCGACGTCGTGCGAATCCCGGTGAAGGTGAGCAACAAGTCCGACGGCCGGCTCGCGGGGAAGGTGACGTTCACGCTCGCCGACGCTCGCACGAACGACTCCCGCGACGGCCTAATCGACGGCCCGAAGGAACTGCCGTTCGACCTGGCCGCCGGCGAATCGAAGCCCGTGGTGTTCACCGTGAAGGTGGCCGACGGCACCGACGCCCTCCGCTACCTCGCCGTGGGCACGGCCACGGGCTCCGCCAAGCCGGCGAGCGATGGCGAGGAGGCCCTCCTGCCCGTGCTGCCCAGCCTCGTGCTCGTCACCGAGACGGTGCCGATCACGATCCGCGGGCCGGGCGAGCGGAAGGTGTCGCTCGAGCGGCTCGCGACGAGCGCCGGCACCGACATCCGCAGCCAGTCACTCGTCGTGCAGGCCGCCTCGAACCCGGCCTGGTACGCCGTCCTCGCGCTGCCCTCGATCATGGAGGAGGCCGACGAGAGCACCGAGACGCTGTTCACCCGGCTCTACGCCAACTCGCTCGCCCGCCACCTCGCCACCCGCGACCCGCGGATCGCGAAGGTCTTCGAGCAGTGGAAAGGCACCACGGCGCTCGAGAGCCCGCTCGAGAAGAACACGGACCTCATGAAGACGCTCCTCGCCGAGACCCCCTGGGTCCGCGACGCGGTGGACGAGAAGGAGGCGCGGGCGCGGATCGCGCTCCTCTTCGACGCCACCCGCGCGGCGAACGAGATGCAGGCCGCCCTCGCCCGGCTCGCCGCCCTGCGAAACAACGACGGCGGCTGGCCCTGGTTCCCCGGCGGCCAGACGTGCGACTCCGTCACGCTCGGGATCATCGCCGGCTTCGGCCGGCTCCGCGCCGCGGGCGTGGACGTCGACGTCCAGCCCGCGATCCAGGCGCTTCCCTGGCTCGACGGCCGCCTCCTCCAGGAGCGGCGGTGGGCCGAGAAGATCGAGGAGCCCGTGCTCACGCCGATCGGCGCCTACGCGCTCTACGCGCGGAGCTTCTTCACGCCCGACGCGCCGCCCCAGGGCGAGGCCGCGGCCGCGATCCAGTGGGGACTCGACGTGGGGCGGAGGCGCTGGATGAAGATCGACGATCGCCGCTCGCAGGGGCACCTCGCGATCACGCTGGCGCGGGCCGGCGACAAGGAGACCGCCCTGTCGATCGTCGACAGCCTCAGGCAGCGGGCGGTGGACGCCGACGTGAAGCCGGGGCAGGAGAAGGAGTCGTGGCAGGGCATGTGGTGGCGGGACCCGCATCCGGGCTGGTGGAGCTGGGCCCACGCCCCGATCGCCACGCAGGCGATCATGGTCGAGTGCTTTGACGAGGTGGCCGGCGACACGGACGCGGTCGAGGCCCTCAAGGCCTGGCTGCTCGCGCAGAAGCGCACGAGCGCGTGGCGCGGCAGCCGGGCGACGGCCGACGCCGTCGGCGCGCTGCTCGGCCGCGGCGGCGACCTGCTCGCCTCGCAGGCGCTCGTGACGGTGACCGTGGGCGGCGAGACGATCGAGTCCGGCACGGTCGAGGCAGGCACCGGCTTCTTCGAGACGCGGTTCGTGCGGCGCGAGATCGAGCCGGGGATGGCGGCCGTGACGATGAAGAAGCCCGATGCCGGCCTCGCCTGGGGCGGCGTCCACTGGCAGTATCTCGACGACATCGCGAAGGTGCCGGCGGCCGGCCGCGAGGAGCTGGCGATCGAGAAGCAGCTGTTCGTGAAGCGGTTCACCAAGGCGGGACCGGAGCTGGTGCCCGCCAAGGAAGGCGCCGCGACGACGGTCGCCATCGGTGACGAGCTCGTCGTGCGGCTCGTCGTCACGAGCGACCGCGACTACGAGTTCCTCGAACTCGCCGACCATCGCCCGAGCCTCACCGAGCCCGTGGACGTGCTCTCGGGCTGGCGCTTCGGCGACGGGGCCGCGTGGTACGTTGCCATCCGCGACACCTCGACACAAATGTTCTTCGAGCGGCTGCCGCGGGGCACGCACGTCTTCGAGTACTCGCTGCGGACGGCCCATAGGGGCACCGCGTCGAGCGGCTTCGCCACCATTCGCAGCCGCTACGCACCCGAGTTCTCCGCCCACTCGGCGAGCGTCGCCGTCGAGGTCGAGTAGACTCCGTCGCCATGGCCGCCTCCGCACCCGATCGCGCCGACTCCCTGGCCGACGAACTGGCCCGGGAGCGCAACCGCGAGGCCGCCGACCGCACGCTCCTGGCCTGGATCCGCACCAGCCTGGCAATGATCAGCCTCGGCTTCGGGATCGAGCAGGTCGGCCAGGCCGCGGTCGGTCTCGATGGAAAGATCATCGGCTTCTCGCCGCTCAAGACCAGGATCGCCGGCGCGGCGCTCATCGCGCTGGGCATCGCGGCCACGCTCGCCGGCATGTGGGAGCACCGCCACGTGCTCGCCGCGATCCTCCGCGACGACTACCGCTACGCGGAACGGCCGGCGATCGCCCGCACGATGGGCTCGGCCCTCGTGGCCGTGGGCGTCGTGGCACTCGCCGTGATCCTGTTCGGGCTCTGAGGCCAGGAGCCCTGGCTCAACCCGCGCGGCGGGCCGGCGGCCGTGAGTCCGGCGTCTCGGGCCCGGACGCCGGATCCGCCTGCCGGTCGCCGGCGCCGGCGGAGCCGGCGGACATGGGCAGCGCGGCGTGCGTGGCGTGCCACGACGCGAGCGCCGCGCGCCTGAGCGCGAACCACCGGTCGGCCGGCACCGGCCGCGCCTCGCGGGCGGCGCGGGCCGAGGCCAGCAGGTCGCGGAGCGCGCCGCCGAACGTGGTGTAGGTGGCCTGGCGGTAGGCGTCCCACTCGGGCAGCGCCGCCCTGATCCGCCGGTGGGCCAGCCCGAGGTTGTGGTACGGAATCGAGGGAAAGAGGTGATGGAGGGCGTGGTAGCGGAGGCCCACCGGGAACATCAACGCCACCAGCGGGGTGCGACCCTCGACGTTCACCGAGTCGTCGATCTGCTCGGCGAAGCTCATCCGCTCGCCGGCGCTGGTGTAGCGATGGGCGACCAGCGTGCGGAGGTGGTTGAGCCCCAGCGCCAGCATGGCCAGCAGGTAGAGCTTCGCGGGCCGGTGCCAGGTCATGGCCAGCGCGTGGCCGCCGACGTGCAGGTGGCTGGTGACCAGGAACGTCAGGAAGCCGCAGGCCCGCGCGAAGCAGGCCCACTCCATCGCGGCCCACAGGCCCCGCGGGGCGTCGGCGGGAATCTCGCGGCGGCACCGCAGGTTGATCACCAGCGGCGAGCAGCGCTCGAGCACGAACTGCCGCAGCCGCGGATGGAGGAACGACATCGGCGTGCCCACCAGGAACCGGAGCACCGCCAGCGCCGGCAGGATCGCGATCTCGGCGACGAAGCCGAGCAGCGTCCGCAGCCGGGCCACCCCGAGCGGCAGGTACTCGCCGTCGCGGGGCGTGCCGTAGTGCCGCGCGTTGTGATGGTCGAGATGATGCTCGTAGAGGAACGACGGGGTGAGCATGGGGATGCCCGCGAGGACGTTCCACGCCACCTTGAAGGCCGTCATCTCGCCGCGGCGGAAGTGGACGATCTCGTGCATGAACAGCGACAGCCGGAACAGGGCGAGTCCCGCCACCACCCAGGCGACGAGTTGCACCACGGAGAACGGCGGCGACTCGAGATAGACCAGCGCCCCGCCATAGCCGACGCACAGGCTGGCGAGGAAGTCGGCCCAGTAGATGGCCGGCCGCGGCACGAGGAGGTCGGCCACGAGTCGCCGGGCCTTCTGGACCGGCAGGGAGGATTCGGCTGTGGTCATGCTTCAACAGTACGACACGAAAACGCGCGTCCGCACCGTTTTTCGGCCGCCACCCGGGGCCTCGCCCGGTCCGCGGGCGGGCCGTCCCTACAGACTCCAAGGAGACGGGTCGGGCGATCAAATCAGGGCCAAATGCGGAAACCCTGCGGGCCCGCCGGCCGGCACGGCCGCCGGGTATCCTGCCGCCGATGCCCTGGCACCACGTCTACGATCCGCTCGGCCATCCCGCGGCCTCGACACTCCTGGCGCTCGTGCCCCTGGCGGTGCTCCTCGGCCTGCTCGCCGCCGCGGGCTGGTCGGCCTGGAAGGCGGCCGTGGCCGGGCTGGCCGCCGCCCTCGTCATCGCCGTCGCCGCCGTCGGCATGCCGGCCGACGCCGCGGCGGCCGCGGCCCTCCACGGCGCCGCCTTCGGCCTGTTTCCCATCGGCTGGATCGTGGTCGCGGCGATGTTCGTCCACCGGCTCTCGGTCGAGTCCGGGGCGCTCGAGGTCATGAAGCGTTCGGTGACGGGCCTCTCGGCCGACCACCGCCTGCAGGCACTGCTGATCGCGTTCTCGTTCGGCGCGTTCCTCGAGGGCGCGGCGGGCTTCGGCGCCCCGGTCGCGATCTCGGCGGCGCTCCTCGCGGGGGCGGGGTTTCCGGCGCTCGAGGCGGCCTGCGTGGCGCTCGTGGCCAACACGGCGCCGGTCGCCTTCGGCGCGCTCGGCACCCCGATCATCACGCTCGCCAAGGTGACCGGCCTCGACGAGCGTGCGATCTCGGCGCTCGCGGGCCGCCAGCTCCCCTTCTTCTCGCTCGTGGTGCCGGCCTGGATGGTGTGCATGATGGCAGGCTGGCGCGGGCTCGTCGGGGTCTGGCCCGCGGTGCTCGTGTGCGGCGTCTCGTTCGCGGCGGTGCAGGCGGCGCTGGCGAACCTCACGGGGCCGGCGCTCGTGGACGTGGTCGGCGGGATCGCGAGCCTCGCGGTGCTGGCCGCGTTCCTCCGCGTCTGGCGGCCGCGCGAGTGCTGGCGGCACGGTGCCGCGTTGCCGGTCGCAGACGGCGCGGCCGCCCATCCGGTGCACCGCGTCGCCTGGGCCTGGGCCCCGTGGGCGTTCGTGTCGCTGGCCGTGTTCACCTGGGGACTCGCGCCCGTGAAGGCCGCGCTCGAGGGGCGTGGTTCGGCGGCCGCCACCGTGCTCGCACCGGAGTTCCGGGTGCCGCGTCTCGACGGGCGGGTCGCCAAGGTGCCGCCCGCCACCCGCGAGGCCTTCGAGGTGGAGCGGGCCGTCTACCGGTTCAACTGGCTCTCCGCCGCCGGCACGGGCATCCTCGCCGCGGCGCTTGTGGCGATCCCCTGGCTGGGCGTGCGCTGGCGGCGGGCCGCGTGGCTGTTCGCGGACACGCTCCGGCTGCTTGTCGGGCCGCTGGCGACGATCGCGGCGATGCTCGCGCTCGCGTTCGTGACCCGCTTCTCCGGCACCGACGTGATCCTCGGCATCGCGCTGACCCGCACCGGGGCCGGCTACCCGTTCTTCTCGGCGCTCCTCGGCTGGCTGGGCGTGGCCCTCACCGGCTCTGACACGTCGAGCAACGCGATGTTCGGCAGCCTCCAGCGGGTGACGTCCGAGCAGCTCGGACTCGACCCGCTGCTCACCTGCACGGCCAACAGCACCGGCGGCGTGATGGGGAAGATGATCGACGCCCAGAGCATCGTGGTGGCCGCGACGGCGACCGGCGTGCACCGCCGCGAGGGCGCGATCCTGCGCCGCGTGTTCCCGCACTCGCTGGCACTCGCGGCGCTCGTCGGCCTGCTCGTGTGGCTGCAGGCCGGGCCGCTCGCCTGGATGGTGCCACCGCCGTGACTTGTCGTCGACGACTATCAGGCACGCCATGTGGACCCATGGCATCCGCCGGATGGCCTGCCTGCTCGGAGCCTGGCTCGTGACGTGCACGGCAGCGACGATCCGGGCGGCGCCTGAGCCTTACGAGGCGCGGCGCACGCATCCCTGCTTCGTCCCCGCACCGCAGTGCCGGGCCGGGTCCCGTTGGGCCGACGTCGACTGGGCGGCCGTGAGGGCCGCCGGCAGCAGCGCGAGATTCACGGATTTCGAGGGCGTGGGATACGACTCGTGGACACCGGCCTACCGTGATCGGGCCGTGCTGGACTGGTTGTTCCGCCAGCAGCGGTGATCGCACCAGCCGGGCGGCTGACGCCGCGACCACAGCCACGCCGCGGCGGTGACGACCACGGGCACCCCCAGGCAGGCGACGGCGAGCGCGAGCAGGACGGCGAGGGCCGGCGGCGCGTCGAACCGGCCCAGGCCGAGGAGCGTCTGCGCGAGCGCGTACGCGAGCATGAGCCCGCTGCCGAGCGTGGCCGTCGCCACGAGCCGCAGCCGCGACCGCTCCGCGAGTCCCGCCCGCCACGCAGCCCACGCCAGCGCCGGCAGCCACTGCACGGCGTGGATCACCACGCCGTGCGGGAACTTCACGACGCCTGCGGCGCCGAGGATCTCCGGCGCGAGCCCCGCCTGCGACCGGCGGTCGCCGTGCATGCTCGCCCAGATGCCGAGGAGGCAGGACACCGAGAGCAGCACGAACCCGGCGCGGGCGGCGAGCACCATGTCGGCCGGCATCCCGGCCGGCGGCCGGCGCAGCAACCGCACCGTGAGGTCGAGGCAGACGAGCGTCACGGCCAGGATGAGCCCGCCCATCACGTCGTAGAGCCAGGAATCGAGCGGCGTCGCGCGATTGAAGTGGCTGGCCACGCCCCGCCAACGCTGCAGGTCGATGAGTGCGACCTCGACCAACA